>DAOUMG010000146.1:0-12671 GCA_034411935.1 Dehalococcoidaceae bacterium | reverse complement strand
TTCAAAGATAAACACGCCCTTTTTATTGCGGTAGTTAATGAGTATATTCTCTCGGAACGATTAAAAGTTATTTTAACGGGTGCCGAAGGAGATGAAAACTATAATATTTTAAAGAGAGTCATCGCGGAAAGGTTGGAGCATGGGCAGGAAGAGCTTCTAAAGTATTTTTCAATAATGAGCGAGGTGATTCGCAACCTGCCCCTGCGTAAAAAGTACGCCGATGAGATTCTTTCCCCGATGCTTAATATGATGGATCAGTACTCATCACAAAAGATAAAGTCGGGGATGTTTCGCAATGTTGACCACAGGGTGGCCACAAGAGCCATCGGCGGAATGATGATAGGTCTTTTAATTCTCTATGCTACCGAGGGGGAAGAGAGCCCGCTTTTAAATATACCTAGAGAAAAGATTGCCGAAGATATCTCAACAATTGTTTTTAAGGGATTACTAAACGAAGAAGGAGCACCTGATGGAAAGAATCGCTAATTTTATCTACAAACGTTCCAGGCTGATTATAATCTTGGTTGTCCTGATCAATATTACCGCCCTGGTTTCCTTCTACCGTTTTGAATTCGATACCGACTTTATGAGCGCCTTCAGCGAGGGTAATCCCAGGGCCGAGGAATATAACAACCTTAATGAAAAATATTCCACGGGAGAACCGATTTCTGTACTCATAGAAGATGATAGTCCCCTTCTTTCCAAAGAGAACATGCTGGCAATTTATTATCTTAGTGAAAACATCTCAGGTATTGAAGGCGTCTCATCGGTGCAGAGCCCTTTGCCTCAGGAAATACCCCTAGCCGGGCAGGTTATGCCTGTGGACGCCGCTTTTATTGAAAATAACTACCTTATACTCGGTGATTTTATTGAAAACAAATACTTTTTAACGGACCAGTTTCTTTCTCATGACCACCAGAGCGCCATAATTATTACGATACTTGAACCGGGTGCTTCTGGCGGGGAAGTTATAGATTCACTGAAAGAGCTGGGCGAAGAAGCTACCCTTTTTAAGGTTTCGCTGGCCGGCAACGAGATTATCCAGTCTACGATGTGGGATTATCTGCTGCGTATCATCCTTATACTGCCCCCCATAGTAGTCATAATGATATTTTTAGTATTCTCCTTTATGCTCAGGAACCGCAGGATGGCAGTATTATCGATGATACCGGCCGGCCTCGGCGCTCTCTGGACTTTCGGCACCATTTTCTGGAGCGGTCAGGGATTAAGCCTGACCACCATACTCAGCCCGATTTTTATAATAGTTATCGGTTCGGCTTATGGTCTTCACTATGTAAGTCACCTTCTCAATAACCTATCCCAATATGGTGACGACAGGCGAATGCTGACAGTTGAAACTTTGAAAAAGATTGGTATGCCCATTTTCCTGGCAACAATCACCACCATGGCAGGTTTCGCCTCGCTGGTCTGGACGGATGTTATACCGATGCGCCAGATGGGCATCTACGTGACGCTGGGCATCGGCTACGCCGGTTTCCTGGCAATCTTCTTCCTGCCGGCTATTTTAAGCCGCATTAAGCTGCCCGAAAAGGCAGCCGTTTCAAGCGAAAACCGCCTGACACAGTTCATCCTGGCCGCCTATAAAAAGAAGGCTATTATAGTTGCCGTATTTGTTGCCATTACGGCGGTATCTGTTTACTACATACCTAAAATAGAAGTCGTCTCCAACCAGCTGATGTTTTTCAAAGACGATTCCGAAATACGCCAGACATTCGACAGGGTAGAGGAATACTTCGGCGGCGCTATGCCTCTAACCGGCGAGATTGCTGCCATTAATCCGGAGGCTACCCTGCTGGATCCACAGACTGCCGAACATATTTTGAACACCGAGAGGGAGCTTGAAGATGTCTCCGGCATTGCCACCGCCTTTTCTATCTTTGACCTTATAAAAGGCATCAATTATATGACCACCGGGCAGGACGCCTATCCGCAGAACCCTATGCTTATTCAGGGATTCCTGGCGCAACTGGGCGATGACAGGGCAAGCTGGATATCAGAAGACGGCTTCAGGATGATGATAAGAACCCAGGACTTCACTAACGATGATATTGCCGTCTTAAACAGTTTCGTTGAGGCCAATAATGACATTCGCATAATCACGGGTATGCCGATACTTTTCAACGAAATGAACGAACTGGTGGTGGACAGCCAGATTCAGAGCCTGGGGCTGGCACTGGTGATCATCTTCTTTATGCTGTGGATAACGCTAAGGCGTCTAACAGCGGCGCTGGCAGGGCTGTTGCCCATCGCCATCACCATCGCTGCCATACTGGGCATGCTATCGCTTACCGGCTTTAACTTAAATATTATGACGGCTACTCTTTCGGCGATAGCCATCGGCATCGGCATCGACTATTCAATACACCTGCTTTCGTCAATTTACTACTACCGCGATAGGGGAGCCGACCGTAGTGAATCTGTTAAACAGGCGCTTGCCACGGTTTCTCGCCCAATTCTGGCTAATGCTTTAGGGTTGATTGCCGGTTATTCGGCCTTCTTCTTCTCACCGCTAAAGATACACGCCCACGCCGGTGCAGTAATGTGGGTGGCTATGATTGTTTCCTCAATGGCGGCTCTTTTACTTGTGCCGATTTTCTTTTCAGGGAAGGAAAAGGTTAGAAGATAAGCTAAATAAATGGCGTCCCTGGAGCGATTCGAACGCTCGACCCGCTGCTTAGAAGGCAGCCGCTCTATCCAGCTGAGCTACAGGGACGTGTCTTAAAATCTAGCATCAATTAAGTAATAAAATCAAGCTTTAAACTGTCTATTTATCTGGCATATGCCAGAAACCGAATATCGCCAGACCTGCCAGAGCCAGTCCGGCAATCAAAGCACCGACCCAGCCAATAATGCTTAATATAGTTACTATTACCCCGGCGATGAACACGCCAGCGGAAATAGCCAGTAAGGCGTGCCAGAACTTGATACCAAGAAGAACGGCCACTATAGAACCCGTCCAGGCACCAGTTACCGGCAGCGGAATAGCTACGAATAGCACCAGGCCAATCCGTTTATATTTTTCTACTATGGCACTCCGATTCCGAGTCCTTTTATAAAGCCAGTCCAGCCATTGCCTTATACGCGGGAACCTGTTAAACCAAGCGTCAACCTTTTTTAAAAAGACTAGAATTATAGGAACGGGAATTATATTGCCGATAAAAGCCAGGATAAAAGCGCTTTGCCAGGACATATCAAATGTATGAATAGCAACCGGAATAGCGCCTCGCAACTCGATAATGGGCAGTGCCGAGATTATAAGTACCACTAGCTCTTTGGGGAAACCCAGGCCGATGAGTTCTTCTGGGGACATACGATTCCTTATAAAATAGAATACGGGTATGTTTGGGCAGTGTAACAGATGAAAGCGGCAGCGTCAAACACAGGGAGCTTGTTAGCTTGACAATACTTCGTGATGGTTGTTAGTATAGTCTGTCTTAACAATCATACTTTATAACAGAAATGACAAGATTGCTAGGTAAGATAAACAGTCCCGCCGATGTAAAAGCGCTCAGTCAAAGTCAAGCCCGTCAGCTGGCTGACGAGGTCAGGGACGAACTTGTTAAAAGGGTAAGCAATAACGGCGGGCATCTGGCATCAAGCCTAGGGGCGGTAGAGCTAACTATAGCTTTACATCGCGTCTTCGATAGCCCTAAGGATAAAATAATCTGGGATGTCGGTCATCAAGCCTATACCCATAAGTTGATCACCGGAAGGCGAAAGAAATTTGCGACATTGCGCCAGTATGGCGGGCTGTCAGGATTTACAAGCCGTGACGAGAGTCCGCATGACCCCTTTGGTGCCGGACACGCCAGTACTTCGGTATCGGCGGCTATGGGCATAGCTGGTGCCAGAGACCTTTCCGGTGAGAGCTACAATGTTATCGCCGTGATAGGAGACGGAGCCGCCGCTGGAGGCATGGCCCTTGAGGCTTTCAATAATATATCTCAGCTGGGCAGCAAGCTTATCGTTGTGTTGAATGATAACGGTATGTCTATTTCACCGACGGTAGGCACACTGGATAGATTATTGAGTAAAGTTCGTCTTAATAAAGGATACTACAGGGCTAGCGAAAGCAGTAAAAAGATGCTTAAGGCCTTACCCCTGGGAGAAAAGATATGGCAGGTAGGGCAGCAGGTTAAGAGTGGTGTCAAGGGTCTGGTTATGCCGACGGTATTATGGGAGGAGTTTGGCCTTGCTTACATCGGCCCGATAGACGGCCATAATATAAGCGAGCTTGAGGTGGTTCTTAAGCAGGCCAGGGACTACAGCCATAAACCGGTGCTTGTTCATATTATCACTAAAAAAGGGAAGGGTTATATGCCTGCCGAAGACGACGCCATCTGCTTTCACGGCGTATCGCCGAAAGCCCCGCCTGTTAAAAACGGTGGCCAAAAACAAAAGACATACAGCCAGGTCTTCGGCGAGACGATGCTGGAGCTGGCTGAGAAAGATGATAAACTGGTAATTATTACCGCAGCAATGCCGGATAGCTACTGTCTGGCAGAAATAAGGGAGAAATATCCGAAGCGGGTGTTTGATGTCGGAATCTGCGAGCAACATGCCGTTACCTTTGCTGCCGGGCTGGCGACTCAAGGATACAAGCCGGTGGTTGCTATTTACTCCACCTTTTTACAGAGGGCTTTTGACCAGATTATCCATGATGTTTGCCTGCAGAAACTACCGGTGGTTTTCGCCATAGACCGCAGCGGCATAGTAGGCGAAGACGGCAAGACGCACCAGGGTACTTTTGATTTATCTTATCTAGGCTTGATACCCAACCTTATCGTATCGGCACCTAAAGATGCCGCTGAATTTAAAGATATGCTTTATACTGCATTAAATCAGGATTTACCGATGGCGATAAGGTATCCGCGAGGGATTATCCCCGATACGATTGTGGGGAATAAGTTTCATCGTATTGATATCGGCAGGGGGGAAATATTAAAGCATGGTCAAGATGTGGCTATACTGGCTATCGGTAACACTGTAATAGCGGCAATGGAAGCCGCAAAGCTATTGGAAGCAGAAGGTGTGAGGGCTACGGTGGTCAATAGCCGATTTGCAAAACCTCTGGATTCGGAGTTAATAATAGATATGACATCCAATATAACGCATCTACTAACTGTGGAAGAGAATATTAAAATCGGTGGTTTCGGTAGCAGCGTTTTAAACCTGTTAAACGAGAATAATATTGAGCGGGTGAGAGTAAAGACTATTGCCATCCCAGATGAGTTCGTGGAGCACGGCAGCCAGTCTATACTGCGCGCCAAATATAGGATGGATGCCGCTGGAATTTCAGAGCAAGTGTTAAAACTACTTGGTAAAAAAAGAAAAGCAGACCTAGCTAATTCAAATCTCTATTCCTCTGTAAAATAGGATATATGAATAAACTATCGGTCAGGGATATTGAGGTCAGTGGCAAAAGAGTCCTGGTGAGGGTTGATTTTAATGTCCCGATTGATAGCCAGACCGGAGAAATCACCGACGATAGCCGCATAAAAGCGACTATTCCCACCATTGATTATCTAATTCAGCATGGAGCCAGAACTATTCTTTGCTCGCATCTTGGTCGGCCTGAAGGTAAGGTCGTGGAAAGTCTAAGGTTGACCAGGGTTGGCAGGCGTCTTTCCCAGATACTTAGGCAGGAAGTTAAAATGGCTTCTGACAGCATCGGTCCTGAAGTAGAAAAGATGGCTATATCGCTTAAAGATGGCGATGTCATGCTTTTAGAAAACCTGCGATTCCACATAGAGGAGCAGAATGGTGACAGGGATTATTTTGCCAGAGAGCTAGCTAAGCTGGCCGAAGTATATGTTAACGACGCTTTCGGTACCGCCCATAGAAGCCATGCATCAATAGTAGGTGTAGCTAAGTACCTTCCGGCGGTAGCCGGGATACTCCTTGAGAAGGAGTTGAACTCTCTGGGAAAGGTTTTAGAGGAGCCGCCTAAGCCGTTCGGTGTACTGCTAGGCGGAGCTAAAGTAAGCGATAAAGTGGCTATGTTGGAAAACATAATCGGTAGCGTGGACTGTATTTTAATCGGCGGCGGCATGGCGGCTACATTCCTAAAGGCTGAGTCTTATGAAGTAGGCCTATCACTTCTAGAAGACAGCGTGGAGACTGCCGCCGAAATAATTAAAAAAGCCAGGGATAAAAAGGTAAAGCTCTTACTGCCTGAAGACGTGGTGGTTGTTAAAAAGATAAGCCCTCGTGCCAGAAGGAGAAATATAGCGGTAAGCAAGATTCCGAAAGATGGTATAATCGTTGATATAGGCTCGCTGACGATAACAAATTATACCAAAACGCTTGAAAAGTGCCGAACGATATTCTGGAACGGCCCGATGGGTATCTATGAGATAGCTCCGTTTGCCGAGGGAACCAGGACGATGGCTAAGTTTATTTCAAACATGCATGCCAATACCATTGTCGGCGGCGGCTCTACCGCCGAGGTAGTTATTGAGATGGGCCTGGCGGATAAAATGAGCTTTGTCTCTACGGGTGGCGGTGCTTCACTGCGTTTTTTAAGCCGTAAAAAACTGCCTGGCGTAGAAGCGCTAATGGATAAACAGGGAGGTACTTAACATAAATGATTAGTGCCGATACGGTAAAAAAACTATCTGAAAAGACCGATAGTAAAATAGTAATGCTGGTGATTGATGGCCTGGGAGGTCTACCTGACGGCGAAACGGGCAAGACGGAACTTGAAACGGCAAGGACGCCCAACCTTGACAGACTGGCAAAGATGGGGGAATGCGGTTTGTTGGACCCGGTAGCGCCTGGAATAACGCCGGGAAGTGCCCCCGGGCATCTGGCACTTTTCGGATATGACCCGATGAGCTGTCAAATCGGTAGGGGTATTCTTGAGGCACTGGGTATAGATTATGAGCTAGAGCCAGGAGATGTCGTCGCACGTGGTAATTTCTGTACGGTAAATATCGAGGGCAACATAATAGACCGCCGTGCCGGGCGGCTATCGACTGAGAGAAACGTAGAACTCTGCCGTAGACTAGATGAAATAGTAATAGACGGCGTGGATATAAACGTGAGAACGGTCAAAGAGCACAGGTTAATCGTCGTTTTCAGGGGAGAGGGGCTAAGCGCCGAAGTAACCGATACCGATCCTCAGAAAGAAGGCGTGCCACCAAAAGAAGCCTCGGCTCTCAGCAAAGAGGCTAACAAGACGGCTAAAGTTGTAAATAAATATCTTGATATAGTGAGAGAAAAACTGAGCGATGTTCAATTGGTTAATATGATTCTCCTAAGAGGATTCTCACAAAGGCCGAATTATGCCTCTATGAATGAAATATATAAGCTAACTCCTGCGGCTATCGCCAGTTATCCCATGTACCGCGGACTGGCCAGTGTTGTAGGCATGACTGTATTGCCGACAGGAAACACATTTGAAGAAGAGGTAACCACGCTAGAGCAGCGATATGGAGAATATGATTTTTTCTTCATTCATGCAAAAGAAACGGATACCGCCGGCGAAGACGGCGATTTCAACAGCAAAGTAGCTGCCATAGAGCGTATAGACAAAGCAATTGAGCGGATTACAGCTCTCAAGCCGGATGTTTTCGTGGTTACCGGCGACCACTCGACGCCGGCACTGCTTAAAAAACATAGCTGGCACCCGCTGCCGCTACTGATTAATTCTAAATGGTGCCGTAGAGATAGCATAAATACTTTTTCAGAAGCTGCCTGCATCGATGGCGGACTGGGGAGGATAGCGGCTGCACAATTGATGACTCTGGTTATGGCTAACGCCCTTAAGCTGGCTAAGTTCGGAGCTTAGAAAATATAAAATGCGTATCCCGATGGTTGTTGGCAACTGGAAAATGAATACCACTTTGAATGAGTCGATAAAACTTGTCAGTGATATTTTGCCGGAAATTGAGGATACTCAAAGCATAGATAGGGTAATTTGTCCACCTTTCATTTCGTTATCAACCGTCAGCCGTCAGCTTGAAAAAAGCTCGGTAAAACTGGGAGCACAAAACCTGTTTTTTGAAGAAAAGGGAGCCTTTACCGGCGAGATATCACCACTGATGCTATCAAGCTTATGTCAGTTTGTTATAATCGGTCATTCCGAGAGACGGCAATACTTTAACGAGACTAATGCCATTGTTAATAAGAAGATGAAGGCGGCGATGAAGGTGGGATTAAAGCCGATACTATGCGTCGGTGAAAATATCAAAGAGAATGAGGATGGACGGGCTGAAGAAGTAGTTACCTGCCAACTTACCGAGGCAATTTCTGGAATCAGTGAACTCAATGATATAGTAATTGCTTATGAACCTGTCTGGGCAATCGGTAGCGGCCTGGCGGCTAATGGGCCGCAGGCAAACAGTATCGCCTCTTTAGTACGCCGGATTTTAACCAGATGCTTCAGTGAAGAAAAAGCTAGGAAAATACGGATACTTTACGGTGGTAGTGTTAGCGCCGATAATATAGCTGAATTCGTAAGCCAGCCGGAAATAGATGGCGCTCTGGTTGGCGGAGCCAGCCTGAAACCAATCCAGTTTATAAAAATCGTCAGACAGACAGCACAAATAAAGATTCTTAAAAACTAATAATCTATGAGAGACCTTGTCGCCATAGTAGGTCCTACGGGCATAGGCAAAAGCAGGCTGGCTATTCGTCTGGCACAACTATTTAACGGCGAGATAGTAAGCGCCGATAGCCGCCAGGTCTATCGTCATATGGACATCGGTACAGATAAGCCGAACGACCAAGAGCTGGCCCTTATCAGGCATCATCTGATTAGCATTTTGAACCCTGATGATGATTTCAGTCTGGCCGAATACCATACGATGGCTACCAGGGCCATTGAAGGCTGCATAGCAAGGGGAAACCTGCCGTTTCTGGTAGGTGGTAGCGGGCAGTATATATGGTCTGTTCTTGAAGGCTGGGGGGTACCGAAAGTACCGCCAGATAAGGAGCTGAGGAGAAATTTGGAAATGGAAGCCGAACGAGACGGGGGCGAAGGATTATACCGCGAGCTTGCCAGTTCCGACCCGGTAGCGGCAGGAAATATTGACCGTCATAATATACGGAGGGTTATACGGGCTATTGAAATAACCAGGGGAACAGGGCAAAAGTTTTCGGGTTTAAAAGAAAAAAATGAGCCGCCTTATAAGACGGTTATCATAGGTCTGAATGCCGATAGAGAAGAACTTTACCGCAGGATAGATAAAAGAATAGATAAGATGATTGAAAGAGGGCTTATAGCCGAAGTCGAGAAACTGATTAAAATGGGATACCCGCCGGATTTGCCGTCGCTCTCGGGCATAGGATATAAACAGATAGCGGCTTATCTTAATGGTCAGGCCAGTAAAGAAGCAGCTATACAACAGATTAAATACGAGAGCCATCGCTTCGTCCGCCACCAGTATAACTGGTTCAAGCCCGACGATAAGCGGATACACTGGTTTGACACGGGTGGTAGCATAGAAGCGGGAATAACCAGGTTAATCAGGGACTTCATAAGCAGTAGTTAACCGAAAGAGGTAGCTATGAATTTCACCAAACTTCAGGGAGCAGGTAACGATTTCGTACTTATCGAGGCCGGCGGTTTAACAGAAGACCTGCCGGAATTAGCCGCCAAGGCCTGCGACCGCCATTACGGCATCGGTGCCGACGGTTTGCTGTTGCTATTACCATCGGGGAAAGCTGATGTTAGGATGGCGATATATAACGCCGACGGCACGGAGGCGGAAGCCTGCGGTAATGGCCTTAGATGTCTGGTTAGATACGCCGCCGAGAAGGGAATAATAAGTAGTGATAAACAAGAAGTGGAGGTAGAGACCCTTGCCGGCATAAGAAGGGCAAAAATCTTTAGGGATGGGGGTGCCGTTAGTAAAATACAGGTGGCTATGGGCAAACCGGAACTGGAAGCTCAAAGGATTCCGGTCAAGCTCAAGCCCGATGATTATAAACTTGACATAAAGAAAGGGTACTCTGTTGATATTGAAAATATGCGGTTAAACTTATATTTCGTGTCTATGGGAAACCCGCACGCTGTTTATTTTACAGATAAACCGGTTTCCGAATTCCCGCTGGAAAAAATAGGGCCACTGGTAGAAAAGCACGCTATATTTCCGGATAGGGTAAACTTTGAAGTTGCCCGGGTGCTTAGTGAAAAGGAATTTGAAGCCAGGGTCTGGGAAAGGGGAGTAGGCGAGACGCTTGCCTGCGGTAGCGGTGCCTGCGCTATAGCTGTGGTGGCTCAGCTAAAAGGCTATGCTGGCAAAAATATTGACATCAGGCTGCCAGGTGGTAAACTAGAGGTCAGCTGGGACGGCAAAGGAGAGGTATTGCTAGCAGGCAGTGCCGAAGTAGTTTTTACGGGAGAATGGAGGGGCTAAGTATTGAAACTTGCCGATAGGTTAGCCGGTTTGCCGCCATATCTCTTTGTTGAAATAAGTAAAAAAATCGCCCAGAAGAGAGCCAGGGGAGAAGAGGTCATCAGCTTTGCTATCGGTGACCCTGATATGCCAACGCCAGAGCATATCATAGAAAGCTTATGTCAGGCAGCCAAAGAGCCTAGAAATCACCGATATCCGGAAACCGAGGGCTTACCGGAGTTACGTAAAGCTATTGTCGGCTGGTATCAGCGGCGTTTTTGTGTAATTCTTGATGCTGAAAACGAGGTGCTTCCGCTTATCGGCTCAAAGGAGGGCATCGGGCATATCGCCTGGTGTCTCCTGAACCCGGGGGATATGGCGCTGGTACCTGACCCAGGTTACCCTGTCTATTCTATAGCTACAATACTAGCAGACGCCAAACCGTATTACATGCCTCTACTTGAAGAGAAAGGTTTTTTGCCTGATCTGGAATCTATTCCCAAAGACGTAATTAAAAAAGCAAAAGTTATCTGGTTAAACTATCCTAATAATCCAACCGGGGCGGTGGCCGATATAGAATTTTTCAACAAGGTAACTGCTTTCGCCAGGGAGAATGAACTGTTTGTCTGCCATGATGCTCCCTATACGGAGGTCGCCTTTGGCGGCTACAAGCCGCCCAGCTTCCTGGAAGCTGAAGGGGCTAAAGAAGTTGGCATTGAGTTCCATTCGTTATCAAAGAGTTATAATATGACCGGCTGGAGAATCGGTATGGCGGTGGGCAACGCCAGGCTGATAGACGCCCTAAAGCGTTTTAAATCCAATCTTGATTCGGGAATACCGCAGGCGATACAGCTGGCAGCCGTCACAGCACTGAGCGGCCCGCAGGAATGTATCAAGAATCAGAACGAAGTCTACCAGAGAAGACGCGACCTTGTTATAGAGGCACTACGTGATATAGGCCTTGATATGACAATTCCTAAAGCAGGTCTTTATGTATGGGCAAAGGTTCCAAAAGGATATACTTCAGCGGAATTTGCTACGGACCTTTTAGATAAAGTGGGCGTGGTGGTAACTCCGGGAAGCGGCTACGGCCCGAGTGGCGAGGGTTATATCAGGCTTTCACTGACTATACCTGATGCCGGTCTGGTGAAGGGGCTCTCCAGGCTGGCAGAGTGGCGAGGAAAAAGTGGGCGATAATATGGGAAAGGCAAGCATTGATATATTTAAAAGAGAGAATGGTTTTACTCTAATAGAGATACTGGTTGTCATTGCCATATTGGCTGTCCTGGCAGGGATAGCTATACCGAACCTATTAAACTTTATGCATAGCGGTGCTTTAGAAGCAGCCAATACGGAGGCGGATAATATCAGGGTGTCAATCAGCGCATATACCTATGACGCCAGACCGGATACCGTATCCGGCAGCTTTGGTAGTAATGGCTCGCAGAGCGGAACGCTTAACGATGATATAGGGCCATACATTCTGAACGGCGTCGGTGCGATTCAAGCTTTGTACACTATAAGTAACGGCGTGATTGTCGATGCCGACCCTGACCCGGATGAAAAATGGAAGGATTTAGTCTGGGATAACGGACGCTGGCAGTAATTTAAAAAACAGTAGATAAAAAACGGTAGGGAGGCGGGTTTCGGGAGTTAATATATATAACATTACATAAGATATATAGTGCGCCCTTACATTACGAGCAAGAAGCACTTTACATAATTAGCAGAAGCCGAGGTATTAAAGACCGCGGTTTTTTATTGCCTAAAAGTAGGCGCCAAGCTAGTGGCCGATTTTCACATGGGATCGAGATTATGAATATTAATTATTGTTAAGAGTAAGAAAGATGGTTACAACTATACCAACAATAGTTAAGGCAATATATAACCAATTACGCCTTCGTTCCACTGCTTTATTTACCATAACCGTAGGTGAAACATTAGGCCTGTATTTTTCCCATTTATCTTTTAAAAATAGCCAGCATGGGACAGGACATTCTAGGCTCAGGAAATATTTACTACATTTCTCTGCTCTTTCTGTTTTAGATTTATATTTAATATTTATATCCAATATATCCTTGTCATATTTAGTCAAATAACCATGATGGCAAAAAATATCGCGGTACGTACTATCACTCAATTGGTTATTTCTAATCCTATTGCGAGTTTGAACAGTAATCTCGACAGCAATCTCGCCGGTTTTCCTGCTCGGATAACAGCAGTCTATACACTTTCTCATTTTCTTACTCGATATTGAAAAGATTATAACAAAAAAGGTGCGATAAAAATAGACTAGAAATCAAAGCT
>DAOUMG010000145.1:0-7100 GCA_034411935.1 Dehalococcoidaceae bacterium | reverse complement strand
CAGGCGGTTATCGCCGCTTTAGAGCGGGCTCTGGAGTTAGGGGCTAGCCGCGTTCTGCTTTATTCTGATTCAGAGCTGGTGGTCAGGCAGATTAAAGGGTATTACCGCGTTAAAAAGGATACATTAAAAGACCTTCACGGCGAAGTAATCAAACTTATCGGTAAGCTTGATGGCTTTGATATTAAATACATCGCCAGGAATCAGAACGGGGAAGCCGATAGGCTGGCTAACAAAGCGCTATAACCTGTTTTTATGGGTTGACATAAATCGCAAAGCGTAATAGAGTATAGGTGGGCCAAGTAAACCAGGCGGCCGCCCGCTTTCTTAAGCGGGAGGAAAGTCCGGGCTCTTCCGGGCAGGATGCTGGGTAACACCCAGAGGGGGTGACCCTATGGAAAGTGCCACAGAAACACACCGCCGGCGGCCGGTTTTTAACCGCTGCCGGTAAGGTTGAAATGGTGAGGTAAAAGCTCACCGGCGGCCGGGTGACCGGTCGGCCGGGTAAACCCCATCCGGAGCAAGGCTAAATAGGAGGATATAAGGGACGCCTGGCCCATCCTCGGGTTGGCCGCTTGACCCTGGTGGTAACATCAGGGCTAGATAGATGGCCGCCGCCTCTTTTAAAGAGGTACAGAACCCGGCTTATCGGTTTACTTGGCCCATTCTTTCATAAAAAAGCACAAAGTATCCTGACTTGAGAAAATAGATGAAAAAGCCTGCTTTTAAGAGTTATCAAGGATAGCCCGATTTGAAGATATAATCTAGATTATCAACAGTTGATTTGCCTGCCCGAATTGGTTGATAGCGTATAATGATTCTTGCGTATGAAGGAACTAGACCCCATTGCCTGCGAGTTTGTCCGTTTTTGCCAGCAGCGTTGCCAGCTGGGATGGCCTGATATTTACGATGAAATGTGCTGGGTGGCAGGACACAAATTATTCCGTGGTATGGGGTACGATGAGCTTATCAAGGTAGGACTGTCTCTAGGTATCAACGGAATTGACGATACCTTTGCGCTTCTGGAAGAGGTTAGTTCATCTTCCGGCAATTCGGCAGCAGAGAATTAAGTAAATAGCCAAAAAGCTTTATAGCTATCCGTTTCAATCAAAGGTCCCGCTGGGGTGTAATCTCGGGACCTTTTCCATTATTATATAACCTGTGTAAAGAAAAACTTAGAGGTGCCCTAATGTCTAAAAGAATAACTATTATTGCTATTTCGCTGCTTATTGCGGCTGGTCTGGTTCTTTCTTTCAGCGCAGGTTACTACATTGGAAACCAGCGTTTAGTAAATTCAGAGGGTATCGGCACCGTAATACAGGCCTGGGATATTATTCTTGATGAATACGTAGAAAACGAAAGAATTGACGTCGATAAACTGGCAGGAGCGGCTATTGACGGCATACTGGAAGCGCTCGGTGATTCCTATAGCACCTATCTGGATACCGAAGCTTATGACTTGAGCCGGTCCGGCTTAGAGGGTAAATACGAAGGCATCGGTGCCGAGGTAGCTGTTGCAGATGGCCAGTTGGTGATTATCGCTACCTTTGAGGATTCGCCGGCAGCCGCGGCAGGTATCCTGGCCGGTGATATCATCCTCGAAATAGATGGCCGGGAGACGGCCGGGCTGACATCTACCGAGGTAATCCTGCTTACCCGGGGGGCAAAAGGAACAGTCGTTGAACTTTTAGTGAAGCATCAGGGTGAACAGGAGCCGGAACTGGTAAGCATAATCAGAGATGAGATAGAGCTTGATAGCGTCAGCTTTACTATGATGGATGATATCGCCTATATCGCCATCGACCGTTTCACAGAGCGTACTAATGAAGAACTGGGCGAGGTTCTTCTAGAGATAGAACGGCAACAGGCCAGGGGCATTATACTGGATTTGCGCGGCAATCCCGGCGGATTGCTCAGCTCGGTGGTTGATGTCGCCAGTCGCTTTATCAGCGACGGAAAAATATTAAGCGTGGTATATAACGATGGCGATGAAATCGTCTATAAGGTAAATAAACAAGAACTTACCACCGAGCTTATAATGGTAGTGCTGGTAGATTCTTATAGCGCCAGTGGCAGCGAAGTAATGGCCGGCGCCCTTAAGGATAGCGGCCGGGCTATCGTAATCGGCCAGACTACCTTTGGCAAGGGTAGCGTTAATATGCTATATCAGCTAGATAACGGTTCTGGTATATATCTAACAATCGCCCGGTGGTACACACCGGATGGCTATCTGATAGAGGGGAGGGGGGTTACTCCGGACTATGCCCTTGAGCTTGAAGGGAGCGAGCTGATAGACTGGGCGGTGGATTACATAATCGTACATAGCTGGTTGGAAACAAGCGCCTGATTTGACCGGCTGAAGAAGATTGATTATAATTTCCTGAACCACTAAAGCGTTTCCAAGTATTAGAATATGGTTGATTCCTCGCAGATTGAAGAACTTAAAGAAAAAGCCTTAAGCGAACTGGGCGGTATTAAAGATATCGACCGGCTCGATGCCTGGCGGATTCGTTATCTGGGGAAAAAGAGCACCCTTACCGGGGTGCTGCGTGACTTATCAAAACTTTCCATAGACGAGAGAAAACTCTTGGGCGCTCTGGCAAACGAAACTAAAAAAGAACTATCTCAATCCCTTGATTATAAGAAAAAAGCATTAGGTGAAGCCAGGATTAAGTCTTCTATCGAGGCGGGTGGTGTAGATGTTACCCTGCCCGGCAGAACCCAACCGGTCGGCAGAATGCACCCCGTAAACCAGGTGATATACGAAGTGAGCGATATCTTCACTTCTATGGGATTCAGCGTGGTGGAAGGTCCCGAGGTTGAGCTTGACTACTATAATTTTGAAGCCCTAAATATCCCTAAGGAACATCCGGCACGAGATACTATGGCTACCCTGTGGGTTGATTATCGGAAAGAAGACGGCCAGCGGTCTATGCTTATGCGCACCCATACTTCGCCGATGCAGGTACGCTTTATGGAAAAGGTCAAGCCGCCCTTAAGGATAGTGGTACCGGGCAAAGCCTATCGCTATGAAGCCACCGATGCCACTCATATACCTATGTTCCACCAGATTGAAGGGCTGGCGGTGGATAAGAATATTTCTATGTCTGACCTCAAAGGTGTCCTTTATGAATTTTCCCATCGTTTTTTCGGAAAAGACAGGGAAGTACGTTTCCGTTGCGATTATTTTCCCTTCGTAGAGCCCGGTGCCGAGCTGGCTATAAAATGCATCGCCTGTAAAGAGGGTGGTTGTAGGGTATGTGGCGGTAGCGGCTGGCTGGAAGTACTGGGTGCCGGCATGGTTCACCCGGAGGTTTTGAAAAGGGTTGATATAGATCCCGAAATATATACCGGCTTTGCTTTTGGTATGGGCATCGAGCGGCTGGTGATGTTGCGTTACGGCATTGAAGATATACGCCTGTTTTATAGCGGCGACCTTAGATTCTTAAGGCAGTTCGGAAGATGAAAGCACCGGTTAGCTGGTTGAAAGAATATGTCAGCATTAGCATATCGGTATGCGAGCTGGCCGAAAAGCTCACAATAGCCGGCATAGAGGTTACAAATGTCAAAGAGGTCGGGCAGGCCTGGGGAAATATCGTCGTCGGCGAGATTTCAGAGGTTAAACCGCACCCTAACGCCGATAGGCTTCGTCTGGTAACCGTCAACATCGGCGACGAGCAGCCGACGGTTATCTGCGGGGCGCCCAACTTGAATATAAAGGATAAAATCGCTTTCGCTAAACTAGGCGCCGAGCTTATCGATGGTCACAGCGGTAAAAAGGTAGCCTTAAAGAAAGCTACCATTCGAGGCGTTGAGTCCAGCGGGATGATATGCTCCGAGAAAGAACTGGGCATCTCGGATGAGCATGCCAGAATTTTAGTACTGCCTTCTGAATCGGCAGTAGGAGCTTCGTTAACAAGTGTCCTCGGCGATGCCGTCTTAGATTTTGATATAACACCAAACCGTGCTGACCTGCTTTCTGTTATCGGCATCGCACGTGAGGTAGCCGCTATCACCGACCAGAAGCCGAATATCCCCGAGCCTGAATATGAAAAGCAGGGCACCGAGGTAGAGACGAAAATAACCGTCGAAATAGAGGATAAGAAACTCTGCCCCAGGTACTGCGCCAGCTTACTCAGCAATATTAAGATAGGTGAGTCTCCCCAGTGGCTAAAGGCAAGACTTATTGCCTGCGGTATGCGTCCTATTAATAATGTCGTTGACATCACCAATTACGTAATGCTGGAGTATGGGCAGCCGCTTCACGCCTTTGACTATGACAAAATAAGAGATAAAAAGATAATCGTCCGCCGGGCAGCCGATGGCGAAAAGTTCAATACCCTTGATGATACGGAACGTACCCTGGATAAAGATATGCTGGTAATCGCCGATGGCAAAGGTACGGTAGCCATCGCCGGTGTGATGGGAGGCTCAAACAGCGAGGTCGGCCAGGAGACAAAGCATATCCTCCTGGAATCGGCTAACTTTAATGCCGCCAGCATCCACTATACCAGCCGAAAGCTGGGTATCTGTAGCGAAGCCTCGATGCGCTTCGAGAGGAATATCAGCCCCTGGCTGGCGCTTCAGGCGATAAAGAAAGCTACCAGGCTTATGATAGAACTGGCCGGCGGTAAAGCGGTTAAGGATCTGGTTGATGAGTATCCGGGTAAGAAAGAACGGACGATAGTAGAGTTATCTTGGGACAAGGCAAAAATAATTCTGAAAACGGACGCCTTTGTTGAGCCGATACTGAGGAGGCTAACCAACATGGGTTTTCAGTGGGCGCCCACCTCCAGTGCCGAGCTAGAAGAAATAAGTGGTGCCGGTGGAATGAATAACTACTGGATATTCAGTCCCCACTGGCGTACAGATATTAACTATGATGTTGATGTCATAGAAGAAATAGCCCGCATCACCGGCTACGATAAAATACCCGCCGAAATGATGGAACACCTCCTGCCAGGTCAGCAAACCGAACCAATGATAGCTTTCAAGAAAAAAGTAAGGCAGGTTTTGGTAGGTTATGGATTCCAGGAGATAATAAGCTATTCCATGACTTCTGAAGAAATGCTGGCAAAGACTAAGATAGATACCGCTGAGCTTAAGCCGCCGCCACTAAGACTGGCTAATCCGATGAACGTTGACCAGCAGTTTTTAAGGACAAATATCAGAGCCGGCCTGCTGGAGGCACTGGAGTCTAACAGGCGTTACGAAGAAGGTAATATTAAGCTCTTTGAGTTGGGTCGGGTATTTATTCCTAAAAAAGACGACCTGCCTTATGAGCCGGAACTTTTATATGCCGTTATGAGCAGCGCCATCGGTCAGAAGAAGTGGCCTTGCGATGACAAGCCATACGATTTTCTGGATGCCAAGGGAGTGGTAGAAGGTCTGCTATGTCAGCTAGGAATTAAGGCTGATTACCAGAAAGCCAGCGATGAAGGCCTGCGTCCCGGATACCAGGCGGATATTATAGTCGATGGCAAGAAGGTCGGCGTCGTCGGCGAGGTTCACCCAAAGGTGGCACAGGCTTTCGGGATTGACGAACCCGTTTACCTTTTAGGGGTAAGTATTCTGCCGCTTCTACTCAAAACCACCAGCTATAGCGAATACAAACCGGTCATACCTTATCCTCCGGTGGTAAGGGATATAGCCCTGGTGTTAGATAACGAAGTAAACCACCAGCAAGTGGTGGATTCAATTAAAGATATGCAGCTTCTTAAAGAAATAAGCCTGTTCGATATTTATACAGGCAAGCAGGTGCCCGAAGGCAAGAAATCGCTGGCATACCGGCTGACCTTCCAGTCTGATGAGCACACTCTCACAGACGAAGAAGTGGATAAGGTTCAGGAAGAGATTATAAAGAAACTAGCTGCCGAGTTAGGCGCCAGCCTGCGCACTTAGGATAAATTCTTTTATCTTTGACGCAGCTTCTTCGCACTTCAAAAATTGCGCCTCTTTTCCACTGCGCCACTTTAATTCTATGTTGCCCTCTTTCAGCGTACGGCGGCTTACTGTTATTCTAAGGGGGATGCCCAGTAAGTCGGCGTCGTTAAACTTGACGCCGGGGGACTCGGTGCGGTCATCAAAAAGCACTTCAAGACCCTGTTCGGTAAGTTTTTGGTACAGCTTCTCGGTTTCCTGTTCAACTTCGGTGCCTTCGGCGTAAAGAGGGCAGAGATAAATATCAAACGGGGCGATAGCCATCGGCCAGATGATGCCTTTATCATCGTGGCTCTGCTCTATGGCGGCTGCAAGTAATCTTCCTACCCCGATGCCGTAGCAGCCCATCACCATCGGTTTGGAGTTGCCGTCTGTGTCTGTAAAATAGGCTCCCAGCTTTTCGCTTAAGAAAGTTCCCAGCTTGAAAACATGCCCCACCTCAATGCCGTTTACAGAGGTGAGCTTGCCTTTACATTTGGGGCATTTATGCCCGGCGCGAACCAGGGCGATATCGGCCACCTTTTCCGCCTTGAAATCCCTGGGGTAGGCGGCGTTCTTTAAGTGATAATCTTTCTTGTTGGCACCGACGACGAAGTTTACCGCTGTAGTTATAGATTCATCGGCGATAATTCGGATACCTTTAAGCCCTATCGGAGATGCCGAACCGGCGACGATGCCTGCTATTTCAACTTCATCGTCGCGGGCGATGCGCAACTCGTGGCACTTGAGTAAATTCTTAAGTTTAACCTCGTTGACGTCAAGGTCTCCGCGGATGGAGACGAAGATAAACTCGCCGTCTGCCATGTAGAATACTGCTTTAAGCGTCTGGCAGGGATTTATATTTAAGAATCGGGCTACTTCCTCTATGGATTGCCTGTCCGGCGTATGCACTTCTTCCAGGGGTTTTAATTCGCCCTCGGAGACCTTTTCTTTAACACATTCGGCTTTCTCGGCGTTAGCGGCGTAGCCGCACTTTTCACAACGGATGACCTCGTCCTCGCCACTTTCGGCGATTACCATAAACTCGTGGGAGTCTTTGCCGCCGATGGCGCCGCTATCGGCTTCTATCATCATGCTGGGTAGTCCGCAGCGGTCGTAAATGTTTTTATAAGCCTGTATCATCTCCTCGTAGCTCTCGTCCAGCCCCTTTTCGTCGGCATCGA
>DAOUMG010000144.1:0-9780 GCA_034411935.1 Dehalococcoidaceae bacterium | reverse complement strand
ACTGGCAAAAGGTAAGTTCGTAGTAACAGCCGAGATAGCTCCGTTAAAGGGAGTTGATACCGAGGAAATACTGGAAGTAACCGAACTGCTTAAAGATAGAATAGATGCCGCCAATGTCACCGACCAGCAAAGCTCGGTGATGCGGTTGGGTTCAATGGCCGTCTGCCATATTATAAAGGAGAAAGGTCTTGAGCCTATATTTCAGTTGGCCTGCCGCGATAGAAACAGGCTGGCGCTGCAGTCGGACCTGTTGAGCGCCTATGTGCTGGGCATAGAGAACGTGCTGGTGATAACAGGTGATTTACCCCAGATGGGAGACCACCCCGGAGCCAAGCCGGTTTATGACCTGGATGCGGTACAGCTTCTTCAAGTAATAAAGAGACTAAATGAAGGATTTGATATGGCGGGCAATGAGCTCAAAGGAAAACCGAATATATTCCCAGGCGCTGTAGTCAACCCAGGCGCCGATACCGAAGCCGCCTACGAGCTTCAGATGATAAAAATGGAAAAGAAGATTGAAGCCGGCGCTCGATTTATACAGACGCAGGCTATATATGACACCGGGATATTTGAAAAATTCATGAAGCGGGCTAAGAAGTACAAGGTTCCCGTTCTGGCAGGTATCGTGCCCCTGAAATCTGTCGGTATGGCTAAATATATGAATAAGAATGTGCCCGGAGTAAGAGTGCCTGATGACTTAATCGGTAAAATGGCTCGGGCGGAAGATAAAACCGCCGCCGGCATAGAGATAGCCGCCGGTATAATAAAGGAAGTCAGGAATATGTGCCAGGGAGTACATATTATGGCTATCGGCTGGGAGAGAAAAGTACCGGCTATTATGGATGCCGCCGGGCTCTAGTATTCGCTTGAGATAAAGTTCATTATCTGGTCGTAGCTGAAGACAGGTCCGTCGCGGCAGACATAGGTAGTGCCGATATTACACCGACCGCACTTGCCGATGCCGCATTTCATCCGTTTCTCAAGAGTGGTAATCATCTGCTGAGGGGAAAAGCCGAGCTTTTCCAAAACAGGGAAGGTAAAGCGTATCATAACGGGCGGCCCGCAGACTATAGCCACCGCATTAGAAGGCAGCGGCGCCACCTGCTCAAGTACTTTAGGAACGAAACCTACCCTGCCTTTCCAGCCATCAAATTCCCTGTCTATGGTGGTTGCCATGTTAAGGGTTTCGTCTTTACTCCAAACTTTTAAGTCATCTTTGAAACTGAGATCGGAGGGCGTACGGGCACCGTAGACGATGTCTATTTTATTATAAAGCTTGCGGTTATCTATGACATTCCAGATGAGCGACCTTAGCGGCGCCATGCCGATGCCGCCGGCTACGAAGACCAGATTCTTACCCTTTAGTGACTCAAGAGGGAAACTATTGCCATAAGGCCCCCTGAAGCCGATTTCATCGCCGACGCAGAGACGATGCAGGGCATTGGTGAGCTTACCCACACGCTTGACGGCGAACTCAAGGTGGTCGGGGCGAGTCGGGCTGGACGAGATGCAGAAAGGGGCCTCGCCGACGCCGAAGATGGAATACTCGGCAAACTGGCCCGATTCAAAGCTAAAACTCCGGCGCAGCTTTTCGTCTTTAAAGTTAAAGTGAAAGACTCTGGTATCGGGAGTATCTTCTATAATATTCTTAATAACGGCTATATGTGGAAGGTAGACGTTATCAGGGGTAGCGGGCTTCTTAGCTGTAACTTTACTTTCAGATGTCATCTTATGGTTTCTCCAGCGGCTTTCTTTTCTGAAGGAACGCTATTGATAATACGGGAGATGTCCCAGTTGACCGGGCACAGGCGGATACAGCGCCCGCAACCGGTACAGGCTATCGTGTCGTAGAGCATAGGGTAGAATTCGTATTTGTGGCAAAGCTTATTCCTGACGCGCCGCCATTTATCAGACCTGGGATTTTCCATAGGCATCTTGGTGTAGGTGGGGAAGGAGCAGCTATCCAGGTTACGGCAGCGAACTTTCCTTTGCCCTGTGGTATCGTCGTTGATATCAAAGCAGTAACAGGTAGGGCACAGCAGAGTACAGATACCGCAGCTGATACACTTGGCGGCTACGTCCTGCCAGAAAATCTTATCCTCAAAGATATCAAGCAATCGCTTCTGTATATTCACGGTATCTAACTTTCTGGAAATCTTTTCAACGGCAGCTTTAGCCGCCTTATGTTTAGCCGTTATATCTGTCCTGGTGGCTTTAACAAAGACATCTGATTCAAACAGCAAATCCTCACCCTTCTTTGTAATAAGTTGAACTAAAAACCTATCGCCTATATCGGTTAACATAACATCCATATTAAAAGTGTCATCGGGGCCGCTGTTCAGGGAGGTACAGAAACAGCTTTCATAAGGTTCGGTACAACTCAAGCCCACCAGAATTGTGTTATCTCTTCTCTTTTTATAGTAGCTGTCTTCTGGTTTTTCATTCAGATAGATATTATCGAGGACTGTGAGTGCCCCGGCATCACAGGGGCGTACACCGAATATAAGCCTTTTCTCTTCCGATAAAAGTTCTGGTTCAATCTGGTAAGTGCCGTCTTTTTTAGTAAAGAAAAAAAGAGCTTCCACATCGGGTAAAAAATAATGCTTGGGCGGTTTTATCGTATTGCGGTACCAGCCGTTAAAATCGTTGCTGCCTTCATCAATAGGGGTAAAAGAGCTATAACCGTTCGCTTTGGAAGGCGTTAATAAGACAAACTGCCGCCGCCACATTTTTAACAGTTCATAAAGCTTTTCTTTTTTTAAAATATAGTATATAGCCATAGTATATCCCGTTAAAGGAAGAGCCCCTCGGCTTCTTCTGCTTCGTATGAGGTGAGCAGGGGCTGTTGCTCCTTATCTATGCCTGATTTAAAATCAAAAAGGTCGCCCACAAGGTCGTACATATCTTTGGTCAGGCTTCGCAATGGTATGCCTGACGGACAGGAGCGCTGGCATTCGCCGCAGTCGGTGCAGCGGCCGGCCATGTGAATATTACGGACTATCTGAAACATTAGGTTATCCTGCCATAGGGGCATCGGCAAGAGCCACTGAGGCTCTGATTCCTCTACGAAGCATCGCTGGCAGTAGCAGGCAGGGCAGACGTTACGGCAGGCGTAGCACTTGATACAGCGCTCGAATTGCTGCTGCCAGAAATGCCAGCGCTCCTGGGGCGATTTAGTCTTAAGCTCTTTAATACTTTTAAGAGAAGGCTCTCTTTCGCCGATAGGTTTTACCTGTTCGCCCAGCAGGATGTCGTATTCTTTAGGAGTTGCCAGCTCGCAGCCGAGGCAGCAATCAAAGAGCACTTCTTTAAAAGATACTTCTTTGCTATCGCCGTTAACTATAATGCTGACCATGCTATTATTGAGAATAATATCTGTAATCTGGTCTCTATCATAGCCCGCCAAGTTCTCAATTTTAAATAGGTCTACCATACCAGAGCAGGGGACTCCGATAATAACCAGGTCTTCTCTTTTAACCTTATTATCCTGAATAAGACTAACGATAGAACGGCTATCGCAGCCCTTGGCTACTATAGCTATGCGCCCTTTTAGCCCCACCAGGAAGTTAGCCAGGTTATTGACTATGAAGGGATTGATAACCAGTTTATCTAAAGCGTTAATATCATCAGTTATCAGCGGACTGGTGGTAAACTTGAGGCTACCCGCCTCGAAACCGATAACCAGATTTGCCTTATGCTCTTTTAGCAGAGCTTTAGCTTCCTGTATTAGTTTCTGCTCTAGCTCTTTCCCGTGGCTGGCTAAATAACTCATTAGGACCTATTTCCTTTATCTGTTTGACCATCTGATCTACTATCTCGGCAAACTTGCTGCCTTCGGAAGAGGATACCCAGCTGGCCTGGAACCTTGCCGGATCAACCCCCATATGCTCTAAAAATCTTTTGGTAAGGGCTATACGGCGGCGGGCACGGAAATTACCCGTCTGGTAATGGCAGTCGCCGGGGTGGCAGCCGGATACCAGCACGCCATCAAAACCGAGGCGCAAGGCTTTTAAAACCAGCAGCGGGTCGAAACGGCCGGAGCAGGGAATCTTGATAATCCTTATGTTGGCAGGGTATTTGATACGGCTAACGCCGGCCAGGTCGGCGCCGGCATAGCTGCACCATTTACAAAGAAAGCCTATTATTCTGGGCTGCCATTCAGGGTCGTTTTTCAAGGGGTGCTCCGAATGTTGGATTTATCGTTTAACCGTATGAAGTAACTATATCATAAGTACTAGAACTCAGGCAATATATGCTCTTACGGTTAGAGTTTGCCTAGCTCTTTGCGGCTGGCTATACTAGCAGGGTACTTTGGAATTAGAAAGAGGTTTTATTTGGCGAAACTGAAAACCAGTGATTTTGATTATGTGCTTCCCGAGGGGATGATAGCCCAGCAGCCGGTTAGGCCTCGCGATAGCTCACGGCTAATGGTTATAGGAAGAAACGATGGCAGTATAAAGCACGAATATTTCCGCCAGATAAAGGAACATCTGGTAAAGGGTGATGTTTTAGTATTTAACGAAAGCCGGGTGATACCAGCTCGCCTTACGGGGGAAAAAGAAGGTGGCGGAAAGGTAGAGCTGCTGCTACTAAGAAAGCAGCAGGATGGCCTGTGGCAGGCGCTGGTGAAACCGGGCAGAAGGGTAAAAGAGGGCGATAGAGTAGTAATAGGAAATGATAAAGAAGATAGTATAAGCGCCGAGGTGATTGGTGCTGAAGAAGGTGGCATTAGAATAGTTAGATTATCAGATGAAAGACTGTTGCCAAAACTGGGCGAAACACCGTTACCGCCTTATATCAAAGAGCCACTTAAAGAGCGGGAGCGATATCAGACCGTCTATTCCAGGGTAGCCGGCAGCGTGGCGGCACCCACCGCCGGGTTGCACTTTACTACCGAACTGATTAATGAAATAAAGAACATGGGGATTATATGCCTTTTTATAAACTTACATATCGGGTTGGATACTTTCCGACCGGTAACCGAAGAAGACCCGCAGAAACATCCGGTACACAGGGAATACGGCGAGCTTGGCGAAGAAGCGGCAGGTGAACTAAACCGCGCCAGAGACGAGGGAAGGCGGATTATCTGCGTAGGTACTTCAACCGTAAGGCTGCTGGAACATATCGCCAGAGGAAGTGGCGGGATTATTAAACCATTTAAAGGTTGGGTGGATTTGCTTATCTTTCCGGGACATAGTTTTAAGATAGTTGACGGCCTGGTTACCAATTTCCACCTGCCGCGCTCGACTTTGCTGATGCTGGTCAGTGCCTTCGCCGGTAGAGAGCGGATAAGAGAAGCTTATAGCGAGGCGATTAGAGAGAAATACCGCTTCTATAGCTTCGGTGATGCGATGGTGATTATATAACCGTTATTCCCATTTGAAGAAGCGTATGGAAAGCGCCATACAGACGACTAACCAACCTACTAAAACGGCTATATCAAGCCCTACAGGATGAAACGGCGTAGCTTCCACCATAACCTGCCTCAAGCTATCGCCCAGGAAGGTAAGCGGCAGCGCCTCTACGATGGGGCGCATGAAGTCCGGCATGAACTCTATGGGGAAGAATATGCCCGAGAGGAAGAGCATCGGGAACTGAATCAGCTGTACTATAGGCATGGCGCCCTCGACGGTTTTTACCCTGGAGATGGCCAGATAACCCAGGCTAATAAACACCAGCGTACCCAGTATCACCAGCCCGAATAGTAGAAACCAGTTGCCCAGTATCTGGACGTCGAAAAGGAAAAAAGCTATAGCAATGAGTATCAGCGTCTGGACGAGCGCCAGAATCAGGCGATAGACTATCTGGCTATATATCATGGTCGAGCGGTGAAGAGGCGTGGCGCCGAAGCGTTTGAGAATCTTCTTTTCACGCCATTCCACCAGCGGCAGACCGCCGAAAAGCCCCAGGAACATAGCGGACATCGCCACGATACCGGGCACCATATAATCCACGCTCCTGAGAGTCTGCGATTGTATAGATTCCTCGGAAAGTTCCAGCAGTACCGGCTGCTGAGTTATCCCCCTGTTTATCTCGTTTATAGTCTGGTCCAAAACGGAGAGGATAATCTGTGAGGAAGTGGTCTGGGAAGGGTCGTAGTAGATAATGATATCGGCAGGTTCGCCTATAGCTATGCTCTGAGATACACCGGCCGGGATTACTATTACGGCGCTGATATCGCCTTCTTCAAGCTCTTTTAGCTTGCCTTCAAGCTCGCCTTCGGTGATTTCAAAAACGGGTATCTCCTGTAGAACAGAAGATATATTATCACCGATTAACGAGCCATCTATATTGACCAGCCCTATCTTATAGGTTATATCTCCCTCGCCGCTGAAGACGAAGCCGAAGATAACCATTATCAGGATAGGAAAAGCGAAGGTAAAGAAAACGGCCGTCCTGTCCCTGAAGAACTGCTTGAAATCGGCTGCCAGAAGCTTTTTAAAGGCTTTCATTCCCGTATCTTCCTGCCGGTAAGTTTTAGAAAAACGTCTTCTAAAGATGCGTGCCTTACGTGGAGATTCTTAAGATTATCGCTGGTATCCGTTTTTTCGGCATATTTTAAAACCGCAGACATGGTAGCTGTTATATTATTAGAATACATAACTACTTCTAAGTTATCTATAGCTACACTGGTAACGCCCGGCAGGCTTTCCAGGATGAGCTTATCCGGCGGAGGCTCCATCTCGAACTGGATTGCCCTTTCCTCGAAGCTTTCTGAGATGAGTTCGTGAGGTGTCCCCTGGGCGATTATTTTACCGTGGTCTATTATCACAAGCCTGTCGCACAGCCTCTCGGCTTCTTCCATATAATGGGTGGTAAGGAAGATAGTCTTGCCCTTTGAGCGCATATCTTCTATAACTGTCCAAAGGCTGCGTCTTGCCTGCGGGTCGAGGCCGGTGGTAGGCTCATCCAGGAAAGCTATTTCGGGGTTGTTAACCATCGCCATGGCTACAGAGAGGCGCTGCTGCTGGCCGCCGGAGAGGTTTTTAACCAGAACTTTCCTGCTATCTTCAAGCGCCAGCAGTTTCAGAAGTTCGTCGCTGGGCAGGTAGCTATCGTAAAAACCGGAAAATAGTTTTAATATTTCCTCTACGGTGAGCAGAGGTATTAAAGAAGGCGCCTGGAGCTGAACGCCTATCTTCTGCTTGACCTTATCTGGAACCTGGGAGACATCCATACCGAGGACGGTTATGTTACCTGAATCGGCTTCTCTTAAGCCTTCTATAATCTCGACAGTGGTCGTCTTGCCGGCGCCGTTGGGGCCAAGCATACCGAAAACTTCGCCTTTATTGACAAAAAAGCTGATGCCGTCAACGGCTTTGATAACGCCGTAGTGTTTGACCAGATTCTCTACTTTTATAACCATAAAACAGTTAGATTATATCAAAAGTAACTAAAAATAGCATTTGGTGAAGGATAAATATAGTAATAGGAATAATGTCATGGAGAAATAAAAGTGACCGTAACGATAACGATGGCTATGATAAAAAATATAATGGCAATCCCTAAAATCATATAGATCAGAGGAATACGCTGCTGCTGTCCCGGACTTCTTTTGATAACCGGTGCTTCCGGGGCGCCTTCTTCAACCTCTGGTATATCTTCTTTAGGCAAACCGGCATACTCAATCCACTGGTGGTAGAGCTTCATCTTTTTCCTGTCCTGGCTGAAGGTACTTTTGACTGCGCCGGCGACACGGTTAATAACTTCACTTTCTTTGTGCTCGGTTTCCTGAACTTCCGGTTCCTTAACAATAGGAATCTCCTTACCGCAGTTGGAGCAATATTTCATCTGGCCGGAAAGCTCCTGGCCACAGTAGGGGCAGAAAGCGGCGCTTGAAGTAGCCTCTTTTTTAGCCTTGGCAAGATGCTGACCGCAATAAGGGCAGAAGGCCAGTTCTTCAGGAAACTGAGACCGGTCTATATCTCGGTTGCACTTAGGACACTTCATAATAATACGCAAAAAGACTTGCGCTAATTATAGCACGGCTTATCGCCGTAGGGAATAGAAAGTTGGACAGAAATAGTACCAAATACTATAATGCCTGAGGTGTTATGACTTTAAAAAAGGGACTAAAAGTACTGGTTAGCCGGCAGAAAATAGAAAGCACTGTAGAACGGATGGCCGGTGAAATAAACAGGGAATATAAAGATAAAACAGTACTGCTGGTAGGCGTTCTGAAAGGCGCCTTTGTTTTCCTGTCCGACCTGATAAGAAAGCTAGATGTACCTCTGGAGCTAGACTTCATCGGTATTTCAAGCTATGGCGGGGCTAAAGAAAGCTGTGGAGAAGTGAAGATAACCAAGTGCCCTTCGGTAAATGCTAAAGGTAGAGATGTACTGATTGTTGAAGATATCATAGATACCGGATTAACCACCGCTTTTATCATAGATTACCTTAAAAAGCAGGAGCCGGCATCGCTTAAATTATGTGCCCTGGCTGACAAACCTTCAGGAAGGAAAAAAGAAGTTAAGATAGATTACCTGGGACTCACTGTGCCTGATGAGTTCATAGTGGGCTACGGGCTGGATTATGATGAGAAGTATCGCCAGCTACCAGATATCTGCTACCTGGAGGATAAATGATAAACGAAGATAAAGCCGGTTTGATAGAGGTGGCCAGGGGAGAACGCCCGGCAGATATAATAATGGCTAATGCCAGGGTAGTTAATGTCTTCAACGGAGAGATAGAAGAAGGCAATGTGGCTGTATATCATGGAGTTATAGCCGGGGTGGGTGATTATAAAGAAGCTAAAGAGGTTATTTATTTGAAGGGTAAATACCTGGCACCCGGATTTATCAGCGGGCATATCCATATAGAGAGCTCAATGCTGGATATAGGCCAGTACGCCAGGGCGGCAGTAGCCAGGGGGACGCTGGCTATAATCACAGACCTTCACGAGCTGGCTAATGTCTGCGGCCTAAAGGGAATAGAATACATCCTTAATTATGCCAGTAAGTTACCGCTGGAAGTATTTCTGATGGCGCCGTCATGCGTACCGGCGACGCACCTGGAGACATCGGGAGCCTGCGTAAGTGAAAATGATATAAAGAAATTGCTTGAAAGAGAAGATGTTTTAGGCCTGGGGGAAATGATGAATTACCCCGGCGTTCTTATGGCTGATGAAATAGTAATGGGAAAACTGGCAGTCGCTAAAGATAAGGTGATAGATGGCCATGCCCCGGGTGTTAGCGGAGGGGAGCTTAACGCATATATAACCGCCGGTATCCGCTCCGACCACGAATCGGTTACTTTTAAAGAAGGGCAGGAGAAGCTGCGAAAAGGGATGCACCTGATGATAAGGGAGGGCTCTTCGGAAAAGAATCTGGAAACCTTGTTGCCGCTGGTAACGGATAAGACTTATAAGAGATGCCTGCTGGTAGTAGACGACAGGAGTTGCTCGGACCTGTTAAGAGACGGCGATATGGATGCCGTAATCAGAAAGGCGGTAAGATTAGGGCTTGACCCGGTGCGAGCTATCCAGCTGGCAACCATCAATACCGCCGAATACTTTAATCTTAAAGACCTGGGCGCCATAGGGCCGGGCTACCGGGCTAACATGGTGGTTATAGATAACCTGGCTGATTTAAATGTAGAAATGGCCCTATATGACGGGAAAATAGTTGCCAGGAAGAACAAGGCTTTGTTTAAAACTCCAAAAAGTAAATGGCAGTTGGGTAATACGATAAATATAAAACCATTTAGGGTGGCTGATTTAGAACTAAAATCTAAAAAGAAAAGACTGCCGGTTATCGAGCTGGTGCCGGGGCAGATTATCAC
>DAOUMG010000143.1:0-3836 GCA_034411935.1 Dehalococcoidaceae bacterium | reverse complement strand
GCCGAGGTTAGCGGTCTTTCCGGCCACGGGGAATTTATGGGGAATAGCGAATACGACCCATCATCATGGTATGGCGACCCCACTTATACCAAAGTAGATATCTGCCAGCTCTACGAGGAACTAAAGGGAAGCTGGGTAACTATAAATAGCAAATACAAGTTTAAACAATTGATAATAGAGGGGTATGTGGTTTCCAGAGGTGAAAGTGGTTTATTGTTTGGCTGCGAAACCGGCGCAGGAATAGAAGCGGTCGTTTTCGCCCAGGCTATATCCGTTAGCGGGCTCGTCGGCGAGGTAGGTGATAAAGTAGAAGTCAAGGGTCTCTGTATGGGGGCGGGTACTGGCAGCCAAGAAGGTCTGCTGATTATGGATAGATGCTTGATAAAAAAATTAACTTAAATGAAAATAAATAGCCACAAGGACTTGACTGTTTAACGGGACATTGATAAACTCTCTTTTAATACTTATAAAGCTATTTATAAAAATTCCAAGCCGGGATTTGTTTAAGGATAGATGTCAAGCGATTTGAATTTGGTTTATCATAATTTGGATTTGTTTTACCCAGATAGCACGGGAGCATGCCTGTGGCTATAGGCGGTTTCTGGCAGCTAAACGGCAAAAAACTACTGGTTATAATGGCGGTAGTCAGCCTGATAGCAGCCGCTATTTTCGGCCAGTTTGCCTACACTACTGATATCGAGCCCTATCTGCCCAATGTTTTTCCGAACGCCGCTAGCTTTGAGCTGGTAGCCAGCCAACCGGTAGAAGATAGCTATCTTTATCTGGCTACCGATGAAGACGGTTTTGCCCTGGGTTATGTCAGCGCCGCCAACGCCAAGGGCTACGTAGGCCCGATAACGACCACCGTTGCCTGGTCGCTGGACGGTGCTATCATCAATATACAGGTGGCTGAGCACCATGAAACTCCGCAGTGGTATAATCGTCTCTTTGAACAGGATTTTTTCGGACAATATATCGGGCGTAGCTACAGTGAATCCCTTTTACTACACCAGGATATCGACGCCGCTTCCGGTGCCACCCGTTCTTCTACGGGTGTCGCCAATGGCGTCATGGGCGGACGGCAGCTTTTTTCGGAATATATAGGCGACCCCTACCCGACACCTGAAGAGCCTCTTAATTTCGGTATCGAAGAAATCGCACTACTGGTAGGCATTGGTATAGCGATTACCTTCCGTACCGTACCAGCGTTAAAAAAGTTAAGCTGGGGCCGATATGCCACGCTGGTTTTTGGTTTTGTAGTTTTCGGTGTCTGGATTTCAAGCCCGTTGAGTCTGGTTAACTTCGTCGTCTGGCCGGTAGGCTTCGTTCCATCCTGGCAGACTGCCATTTTCCTCTACATTCTCGTTTTCGGCATAGTGGGCCTGGCACTTATTTTCGCCAAGAACTTCTGGTGCTTCTGGATATGTCCCTTTGCCGCCGTACAGGAGGTTATGCATCTGGTCGGCGGGGGCAGGGTAAGGCCGGTAACCAGGCGCCAGCAGCTACTGCGCAATACCCGCTACTTCGTATTGTGGCTGGCCGTTTTTATGGTGCTTGTATCCCATAAACCGGAAGTAGCCGTTTTTGAACCATGGAACACCCTTTTCAGTTTCAAAGGCGCTCCCGAGCAGTGGATACTGGTGGTAGCCACGCTGGCGGTGGCTATATTCGTATATGATTTCTGGTGCCACTACCTGTGTCCCGTAGGGGCGATGATGGATATAGTGCTGAAAATACGAATGTGGTTCGCCGGGCTTTTTACCAAGAAAGCTTCGTCTGTTGCCGTACAGGTAGAGTGATATGGAGTATAATAAGTAATTATGGAGTTGTTTGGTGGCAACTAAAGTTAGCCTTAAAACAAAGATAGAAACGCATCGGCACGAGGACAGGGTAGCCAGCATCAAGCAGACGCGCGGTGGTGAATTTATCTGGTCTGAAGACCACTGTACCGGCTGTGATAAATGCGCCAAGATATGTCCGGTGGATGCTATCAAAATAGAATATAAACCAACCATATTAAAACGTATGGGTACCGCTCCATGCAGTCAGGCTTGCCCCGCCGGTATTGATGTTCCCCGCTACGTACGCCTTATAAGTGAGGGTAAATACCCTGAAGCGGTGGCCGTTATACGAGAGAAGATACCCTTTCCTTCCGTCTGCGGTTATATATGCCTGCATCCCTGCGAAGCCAAGTGCCAGCGAGGAGCTAAAGATGACCCCATTCTCATCAGGGTACTGAAGCGTTTCGCCGCCGATAGGGACTCCGGTCTCTGGAAGGAGGGCGTAAAGAAGGTAGCGGCTACCAAGAAGAAAGTAGCCATTGTCGGTTCGGGGCCGGCTGGGCTGACGGCTGCCTATTATCTCACCCGGCTGGGCCACCAGGTTACCGTTTTTGAGGCGATGTCAGAAGCTGGTGGCGCTATGAGAGTTTATATCCCGGATTACCGCCTGCCGAAAACTATACTGGATGCCGATATAAAAGAGATTACCGATGCCGGCGCTACTATTAAAACAAATACCAGAGTGGAATCCCTTGAAAAGCTTATTAAAGAAGGCTATGATGCCGTTCTACTGGCTGTCGGCGCCCATCAGGGAATCAAGATGGGCATCGAGGGAGAAGATAGCCCCGGCGTTAAAGATTGTATCACCTTCCTTGAGGAAATCAGCCGCAATAAAAAGGTAGAATTAGGTAAAACAGTAGCCGTTATCGGTGGTGGTAATGCCGCTGTTGACGCCGCCCGCACGGTGCGTCGCCTGGGAATTAAAGATGTCAGTATAATCTACCGACGTAGCCGCGCCGAAATGCCGGCCAATCCTGATGAAATAAACGATGCCCTATCCGAGGGTGTTCATATTCAATACCTGGCAACGCCAACCAAGGTGGTCAGCCGTGATGGCAAGGTAGACCTGGTGCTGACCCGCATGCACCTGGGGGAGGTGGATGCCAGCGGCCGACGTCGCCCCGAGCCGATAAAGGGCAGCGAGTTCACCAAGAGTTTCGATACCGTCATCGCCGCCATCGGGCAACAGCCATTATTACCAAAAGGCTTTGATATCGCAACAGATAAACGAAATACCGTTTCCGTTGACCCGGAGACGATGGCTACCGGCAAGGAAGGCATCTTCGCCGCCGGCGATGCCGTGCTCGGCCCGGCTTCGGTCATAGATGCTATCGCCACCGGCCGACGGGCGGCTAAATCAATTGATAAATTCCTGGGCGGTAAAGGTGATATCGACGAAATGCTGTCACCTTCGGCTGAGGAAGAAGGGGTATTACCGCTTAAAGATGCTATCGGCGGCAGCCGTATCGAGGTGCCCCGTCTGTCTATCGATAGGAGATTGAATAGCTTCGAGCTTGATGAGGGCAGTCTTAGCGAGAAGGAAGCAATTAGAGAAGCCCGGCGCTGCCTTAAGTGCGACCTGAGTTACCTGGTGGATAGCTACGAGGTTGACACCTCGGTCTGTACTTACTGCGGGCGCTGTTTCGAGGCATGTATCTGGGATGCTCTATCAACCGGATACGGTTATGAGAAAGCAGCCAAGGAGCATAAGGAGCAGCTGGAAGCACAGCACAAACCGGGCAAGGTTTATGAAGCTGCCCTGACGCTGCTGGTGGTTGCGGTAACGGTTATGGTATTGAGTTTGGTGGTGGTTAAACTTTTCTAGTTTTTACAGGCTATTACTTATCGGGAAGTGAGGTGTATGGTAATGAATAAGAAATTAACCCGGCGGGATTTCGTCCGCATTACGGCAATTAGCGCCGGCGTACTGGCTATGGGGGGACTGGGAATCAAGGAACTGGTGTCCAATGCCGCAGCTAAAACATATTCTGAAAC
>DAOUMG010000142.1:0-7525 GCA_034411935.1 Dehalococcoidaceae bacterium | reverse complement strand
TATTTTATGTAAACCAAGCTTAAGATAAGCTATGAATTATAGAAGCCGCAAGGACTCATAATTAATCGTACTTTGATAGGACATTGCCATGAAAACCCAACAGCTTGTTGCATTAAGTAAATGAAAACCTTTAGCAATATAGAGATATAGGCATATTGCTAGGTCAATCTACTAATAAAAGGGAGCTACAACTACAGCTACAACTTAAACAAAACTACGATGTATTACTGTAGTTATGGCTGTACTTCTCATGTCAGCTTTCGTTGTAGTTCCCTTCGGGGTTCATATACCTTTGCCATTACCCACGACCTTGAAACGAAGCTAGGTTTCCTTATACTGACCACCTTGGATTATGAGTCTATCGGCTTTTATCAACCATCCCCTACTCTTGACTATACGTAGTTGAACCAGGGAAGGAAGTTTAAGTGGACGAAAACTACAGGAACGATAACGAAAGAAATATGGTACAACTAAAAGCGGTAGTCATAAATATACCTAGGCTACTATATGGATTCTCGTTATATAATCAGGAACGATCGTCGTTCGTACTGGATCGAATACGAGCTATCGTTAATCGTCGTTTATGTATTCCTAATATTACCCAATATTGGAAACGACTTTACGACTGACCCAAAACCAATCTGTTATAGCTGATTTAACTATTTATAAATTATAGCTGACGAATATATCAAAAATATAAGTAAAAATATAAGTAAGAATATGGCAAATTGAACGTAGATTTTCTATATTGTCGGCCATATTTATATTCATATTTTACATCTATATTTTACTAACTATAATATAAATATATAATGTTGTTTGGATATCTGGACATGTTTGGTGTTTCTCAACTGGACATCAATTAAGGCGTACTTCAACAAAGCAGAGAGTTTAATTTAACTCAAAGCTTTGAGTCAGGTTCGATATGTCAGCTTAAGTATAAGTTGTACCTAATTCTAAACTGCGATTATACCTGACACGGCTTAGATAAATCATATCAGGAATAATAGTGACCTAACGTACGAGTGAATGTGACCAAGCTGTTTTTAAAAATCAAGATTGAAGCTAAATACTGCCGGATTAAACTTAACGATGGAATGTGACGCTACTTTTTAGTAGGATTAAGGTTTTCATTACGCTTGAATAGACTGACGAGTGCAGACACTTACAGGTACGCTTGAAGGCTTGAAGGCTAATCTTCTCCAGGCAGACTCACGATTTTGTTAGGGAAGATGTGCTTATATAGTAATAGGTAAAGGATTTCGAAGGCCAACCTGTGGGGATCGCTGTTCATCCCAGAAGTATCCGCGCCGTGAAATGTGTTACCTCTTAGCGCATACAGTGTTTCTAGCAAGGAATCGAAGTTACCGTTAAACCTGAATTTCCCTCGATTTTTTTCATTTACAATCTCAAATTTCGAGAAAGAAGCCAAAGCTGCTGCAAAATCTATATCTGATCGCTTTAAATACGCGAATGTTTTGTTTATTGGTTCGTATGATTTTGTGGCATCAATGAGCTTCTTATCGGTCATTTCCGTCCCAAACTGACCTTTCATCCAAGCATTAAAAGCTATCCATGTTGAAATGAATTTTTCGGAATCACTTAAAGCTGGTTTAATATTTGAGAACAGATATTGCGCAACCACTCCCTCCCACGGGAATGTTGACTCGGAACCGTTGTCTTCCATGTTAATATTATATACCCTATACGAATTTGGTATTATAGAAGGTGAATCCCTTTTAGTTGCCAAAAGCATTATATACCAGCAGTTATTAAATGTCTGCAGATTGAGTTTAATCAGTTAATAGACGCTTTTGACAAAGAAGTTCCGGCTGTAACCAATTGGCTTTCTGTAACATTTTCATTCGTGGGCAGTTTGACCTACTAACCCTACTATCACCTCTTAAGGGCTAATCTCAAGACGGGATCTCATGGCTTCCAACCTCTTAACATGCAATTTGGTAATCTATGTCCTCCGTTGATAAGCTACTTCTCCTCTAGAGGGCTTGTGGTCGGCAGGTGGATTCCTTGATTATTCACGTAAGTCAAGCATTAAATTGCGCTTCGTGGGTACTCGCATTAGAATGAAGGGGGTAGGTAATTGCCAATGAAAGTCGAAACCTTCGCGGCTTACAGTGATGAATCAGGTATTTTTAGCCACCGATACCAGACGATCGCTGTTGTCTCTGGTCCAGAAACTATGCTGGCACAACTGAGAAGTAATCTCCAAGGCATACTATCTCAGAATCAAATCAATGAAGTGAAATTTGCCCTAATTAGAACCCACCGTCCTATAATAGAGGCAGCGCGAGCGTTTAGTTGTTGTATGGTTGAGACATTGACGAGCACGACAGCGGTCAGAGCTGATATTGTCACTTGGGACACGCAAGATTCACCCATGCCATTCGGGGGCGAAACAGCATTGCCAATTTAGAGCGCATGTATTACAAAGTGCTTACTCACGCTGCAAGGCAGTGGAACCAACTTGAGTGGAGTTTTCATCCAGATAAGAACTCGCAGGTTCACTGGTATGAAATAGCAGATTTCTTAAACAGAACAAGGCTATCCAAGCATGTAGCTAATGCACCATTACTTTTCGATAGCGAGCATCTAGATCAATTTATCGAATTCACAACTGTTGAACCACTTGACTCGCTTCAGGAACCGCTCATTCAACTTGCTGACCTATTGGCTGGAATGGCTCGGTTCATGAGGGAAGAGGGTCACCAGTGCATTCAGTGGCTAGACTCTTGGGGGAATAGAGACCAACTGGTACTACCTCATTTTTTGCATGACAATTCTGAATTAGACGAGACTATTAGAACAAAGCAAAATCGCTTTCTGATGGTAGGGGAATTCAATGCCCGCTGCAAACGGTATAGATTAGGCGTAAGTTTGAGAGATAAAAGATGCTTTTGGACTCCCAATCCTACCAATGTGATTAACTTCTGGAATTATGAACCGCAACATGATTATGATAAAGCTCCAAAAAGAATGGACACATACAAACCGTAACATCAGGACAATCTGGTATGACTGGTTGCTAGGTCTCGTTGGTATCACCCTACTCCTTTTCGGCTTCCAGAGTATTTATGCTGCGTTTCAGGAAAAAATGCCTCAAGCAGCTTTAATGTTCGTGCTTTTACCGGCTTTCCCTGCTCTTATCATATTGGTTGTTGTTTTTATGCAAGTTTTCAGGAGGTATCGAAAATCGGTCAGTGTTAATAAATCGCTAACAGGACCCAATGAGTAGGACATAAGTATATCTGACATGGGATATAAAAAAGGCACGGCGTTATAAATACATAGATGAAGAAAATAACCAATCCTTCTCCCCCTGTAAACATTCTCACGATGGATAGGTCTGCGGAAAGGAACGATCCCTTCAAGAACTCTGGGAGACAAATTTCCAGAGTTCTTTTTTATTCGCTCTGGAGACAATGTGATAGAGGCAGCTGTATTGATGGATATTTCCCCATGCGTATCACTTTTTAAAGGATTGACGATGTGTTGTTCTTCAAGTTGCCGGGGTAAGTTTTGTGCTTGAGGTCACGCCTTAATAAAGTGAGACTCCTGTTACCGCTATACTATCGTTCTACTAAAACATTAGAGGCATTGCGGTTAGCCCCCTTTGTTAGGTTTTTCCTGGATAAGTTAGAGGCTTCCCAGAGTTTTACTTCACCCAATATGTAAATTGGTCCTATAAAGTACCTCATCTTTTATTATCTAAGTGGATATACTCTAGTGGCTACATCTACACAGCCATAATACCTAGTTAATTCAGTATTTAGTACGATTATAAAAAACCGGCATCTGTAGTATTTTGATAGACAATCAGTCCTGCCGGGGGAAACCAGGGTGCCGCGTGTACCCCAAGCACAGCGGCTTAATTATCATAAAATCCCCTCCCGTGTGGTGAGCCCTGGCTGTAATCGGGCTAGCGGCAGGGCTTGGCAATAAAATACAAAAGAGGTGATATTTATGAGGTGACTCTCAGGAGAGACTGAGTGGCATAAGGGAAGACCATAACTAATAAGAAAGGAGATAAGAATGAATAAATTTCATTCAACCGTGTCTCGAAGGGACTTCATGAAGGGAATAGGTTTGATACTAGGAGGTGCTGGTGCCACAGCAGCTACGGTCCCTGTATTTCACGACTTAGATGAGATGTTAGCTACAAGTGATGGTGTAGCTGAGAAACGTGCCTGGTGGATTAAGGAAAGGGAATACCTTAATCCGGTAAGCGAAATTGATTGGAATGTTATGCAACGCCATGGAACAAGTCCTGCCACTAGCTACAATAATGAAACGGTCCATCTGACGACCGAAGAATATCAGAAGAGATTTGCAGCAAGGCTTGTTACCCGGAAAAACTATATTAATGGGAATGCCCCTGGAAATACTCTAAGAGACTATGCATTACGTGTAGCCTGTTGGTCTCCTGTGATGGGATCAAGAACCCAACCTTATATCGGAAGTGATCAGGTCTTTCTCGGTCAGTGGGCTAACATGTTGTTCGGTGATTTGATGCATTTTCAAGTCTCTGCAGGTTTCCCGAAATGGCAGGGAACACCTGAAGACAATAATCTTATGATACGATGTGCTGCTAGGGTTTTAGGGGGTACTACTGTAGCATTTGGTGAGTTAATCCCGGAAAAAACTCAGAAATTGTCTTATAAGTGGAGGCAGACCTATGAGGCATTTGAATTTGAAGATGTTGACAAACCTTACTGCGGACCAGTAGGACAAGGCCTTATACCATTCAAGAGTGTTACACCAAATAAGTACAAAAACGTTATTCTCTGTAATTTAAATGAGGATATACCGCTAGGTAGGTCATCCCCGAGCGCCCTTATGGAGGCTGCTGTTGCTAAAGCTTATGACCAAGCTAGAATACTCGACTATCGGATGATTGCATTCATTAAAGCAATAGGTTGGGGTGCTGTTGGATCAGATATTAGCGGGATGGTTATGCGTCCTGGTTGGGGTGAAATAGCTGGGCTAGGGGAGTGTGGTCGTCATCATCAATTAATTACCCCAGAATACGGGCCCCATATAAGACACTGCCAGGAACTTTTCACTGATCTGCCTCTAACTCCGACAAATCCGATAGAATTTGGTGCCTCAAGATTCTGCGCAGGTTCTTGCAGGAAGTGTTCTGATATTTGTCCAGGGATGGCAATACCAAGTGGCGATCGAACTTGGGAGATAACACCTGCCAGTTCTACTGAGTGTAACCCGAGTCACTTGGTGCCAGAAGTCTTCAATCAGCCAGGTAAAAAGATATGGTATCTCAACCACTTCGCCTGCCATGACACTTGGGTAACACTAGACAACGGGTGTAACCAGTGTACAGCTACATGTGTATTTACAAGAGAGAGGTTGGCATCTATCCATGAATTTGTTAAACCTATAGTATCAACAACTCCGCTTCTTAACGGCTTCTTCTACAATATGGACAAGGCATTCGGATACGGTATTCTGCCAGAAGACAAATGGGAAGATTTCTGGAAGAAACCCAGGGCAATAATTGGCAATAACTATTAAAGGGGGGAATATAAGGAAATGATTGAGAATTTTGCTGGTATGTGGACTTGGGGCGTACTGCTCTGGTTCGCCATTGGTCTCATTTTGGGTATCGGTCTTACTATGTTAGTGAGGTGGCTTAAGGATCGTAATATCAAGACCTCCTGGTATGACTGGTTAATAGGACTAGCCGGGGTACTCCTATTCTTCTTTACTTTTCAAAACTTCTACGCTAGCTTCATGGAGGATGTAGCTCAAGCTTCTTTGTTGTTTTTAGCGGTGACCGGATTACCATCGCTTATTCTAATGGCGATACCAACTTTGCGTGTCTGGAGACGTAATAGAGCTAACGCATAAACTAAAAAGTCTGGCCGTGCATGGTGAAACGAAAAGCTATGCACGGCCGGACTTAAAAGAGTAGAATAGCAAGCATCTGTAAATCTAAAACCTAGTTACAAAGTTTAAGTAAGATAGAAATATTCATATTATTGTGTTCAAAAAGATACTAATTGCGCTGGCAATCATTAGCCTGATTGGTGCTTCTGTCTATAGTCACCTGCCTAAAACTGAAGATGTTGAATCATATATATCTCAGATAGCAGGTACCAGTGATTTCCAGTTACTTAATTTCGAATCGGCAGGAAATAGTTATCTTTATTCCGTAAACAATGAAACCGGGAGTCCAACTAGTTATATTACGGTAAGCGATGGCTATGGTTACGGCGGTTTCATGACTGTAGGCATCAACTGGTCTCTTGATGGTACTATTACCTACTTGGACATAATGAAGCACCGTGACGACCCGCCCTGGATTAACAAGCTATATGCCCGGGGCTTCTTCGAGCAGTATATCGACCGGCAGTTTAATGAATCGCTCATCTTGGGTGATGACATTGATGCCGTCACTTCAGCTACCATTTCCAGTAATGGTGTGGCGTCTGCTGTTCAAAATGGTAGAAGAATATTAGCCAATCAACTGGGTGAATCGTTTCCGGTACCTGAGCAGTCTATTTCCTTCGGATTGCCTGAAATACTGTTGATTTTATGCCTGGGTGGTGTCGTAACCATTCGTTCCATTCCAAAATTACATCGTTCTAAATGGCCACGCTATATTATGCTACTTATTGGATTCGCAATCTTAGGTGTCTGGCTTACCATACCTTTAAGCTTGACCAACTTTGCCACATGGCTTACCGGCAGCCCACCTAATATTGCTACCAGTCTAATTTTCTATATCCTAGTATTTGGTGTTTTGGGGCTAGCTTTTATTTTTGGTAAGAATTTCTACTGCTTCTGGATATGTCCTTTTGCCGGTATACAGGAGGTTACCTATAAAATAGGCAGGGGTGGTATCAAACCTGTAGGTTACTGGCACCAGGTACTACGGAAATTCCGCTATGTGCTCCTTTGGTTGGCTGTTTTCTTATCTCTGTTATTACTGACACCAAACCTTTCTGTTTTTGAGCCCTGGGGCACCCTGTTCAGTCAAAGTGGTACACCGATTCAGTGGGTACTTCTATTCGCCACTATTACCTTAAGCTTCTTTGTATATAATATATGGTGTAATTACATCTGCCCGGTCGGGGCGGTCATGGATATCACCCTTCAAGTCAGAAAGCAGGTTAGGAAGTTATGGCACAGGCAGAAAAAAGTAAAAAACTAAAGGGATCTAGCCTTGTTGTCTTATTTATGGTTGCTTTGGTAGGAGCATTGTGTATTGCCATCATATTATCCAAACTAATGGAGCTATTTTAATTACCTAAACTTGGTCTATATAATAATCACCATTGTGGCAAAATTATCAATTATCGGGGTAATTAAGCCGTTTTGTAGTATATAGTTATGGATAAGGGGGTCGGTTATATATGGTAATGAATAAGAAATTAACCCGGCGGGATTTCGTCCGCATTACGGCAATTAGCGCCGGCGTACTGGCTATGGGGGGACTGGGAATCAAGGAACTGGTGTCCAATGCCGCAGCTAAAACATATTCTGAAAC
>DAOUMG010000141.1:0-3795 GCA_034411935.1 Dehalococcoidaceae bacterium | reverse complement strand
GATAGAAAATGCAGAAAGTGCAATAGCCGTTTTTCCTGATCCTTGAACGGAAAATTCGGCCATATTATGATTGCTCAGTAGTAGGTGCAAACCGCGAATTTGATGGGGTAGCAGTCTTGCTGAAGAAAGGAGATCAGGAATAACAATCTCCTCAGATGAATGTTCATAGCCATCAGTGCCGGCCGTTCGCCTTATTCTGTTAACTTGCTCTAATTCCGCATGATACCTTTCGATAAGCGATTCCAATTCCCTACTTAACACGACTACAACGTTGAGCTCTTGAAGACGGCTCCGAACAAAATCGACAGCAGTTGCCATTTGACCACGTAAATCAACAACGAGTAGGGCTGGAGTTCTTGAAACGATAGGAAAGGCTAGAAAAATATCATTGAAACCGGGATCTTCAGCAAGCGCTCGCTCTTCGCTTAAATCAATTATTAATCGGCCTACATTATCTTGTTTGATATGAACCGACATGTCCCGACTCCATTAGAAAATACTTATTATCCGGACTATTCATTTGGACGTATGATTCTAAGAGCATTATTAACAAGTATTGCAGATTCTTCTAGGCTATGAACTAGCTTTTTAACCTGATTATTATCTTCAATACGAGCCCGGTTTAATAACTCAACTAATTTCTTTAAATTTTCCTCTGCTCGCTCAGCTTTAGTGAGTGGAGCCTCTTGTTCTTTATTCGCATCATATACAGACTGGAACCTATCTTTTAATTGTCGCGCAGTTGCTTTCGTTTGCCGAGTTGGATCTTGCTGGAGAGTCGCAGTCGAAGGAGGATTATCTATTAAAATCCTTGTGACACTCGGCATTCTTCTGGCTCCTCGTCTTCTTCTAACTGGTCCGATTGTGGTTCTGATATCCCGTATTAGAAAATGATCTGCCTCACCGTTTTTTATTAAATTATATACTGTTTTAATGAGTTTAGATCTGTGTTCAAATTGCATAGCATGTGTCTCACAAGCCTCCCTTAAGGGGCTAAACTCAGTAAAAACTTCCGTGAGACCTTCGGCAAGCCACCATTCTTCAGGATGACCAATTGTGCGGAGATATTTCTCGATTTCAGATAGAGTATTGAGTTCGTCAATTATTTTCTCCGCTTTAACCCCAAAATCGATTGCTACAGCTCTAATGGCACTGCTTCGGCCTTCTTGTGGATTTAGGGCTTCGCAGCATTCGACGCCCTCTTGAATCTTTAATAGCTTTTCTATCGGTTCATAATCCCGTACCAATCTCGCTTGTGCCTGTTGTGCCGCCATTTCCAGATGCCAAATATCTGCGGGTGTGACACTTGCTTCTCCAGGCACAATAAAGGCTTTAAAAAATCTAAACCTTTCATTTTGTGACTCACTGTAGAGATGCATCAGAGCAGCGAGTCTCCTATTACCACTCATGACCCCGCCAGTCTCTAGCACTATTCCTGATCGTTCTTGATCTCGTTCTCTGATGTCTTCAACAAGCTGTAGGAAGTACTCCCGATCCTTCTTTGTACCTACTGGATAATCACGATGCTCCCAAGTTCCATTAAGTAGCTTGAGTATTTCATCTTTCCATTTTTCTTGCGTTGGATCGATTGTAGCATCAGGACTAGTCCTTTTGAGTAATAGGAATTTTGTCCGATATCTTCCATTCTCAATATTGAAATGGAGTAAGTCTATTGGGATACGAAAGCATTTACGTAAGTGCGGCTCCCCACCATACCTTAAATTATCACTTACTCCTGTCCAAGCCTCCTCAGTCAGTACACTTAATGGTCCTCGTGTTGGGATTTGTGATTCCGGGCTCATCTTCTACCTCCATACAACGGTATATTCTGGACCTTATCAGTTGTCTGTGATATAATTTGGTAGAGTAATGCTTTTATTATACCATCAAAATAATCCTTCTGTACGGCATCATGATCGAACCTAACAGTATTATCTGTGGCCAATGTCCGAGTGTCTTAAAAGACATAGCCAATTCAAGTGTTGACCTTATTGTTACTTCACCTCCTTATGCTGATAAACGTAGGACTAGATACAAAGGCGTTCACCCTGATGAATACGTAGACTGGTTTCTACCTATAGCCGAAGAATTATACAGAGTATTAAAACCAGCCGGCTCTTTCGTGCTCAATATTAAGGAACACTGTAAAAACGGTGAGCGCCAAACATACGTTATAGAACTAATATTGGCCTTGAAGAAAAAAGGGTGGTTTTGGATCGAAGAGTATTGTTGGTACAAGAAGAATTCATATCCGGGGAAATGGCCCAACAGATTTAGGGATAGTTGGGAAAGATGCTTGCATTTCACAAAACAAAAAGAATTTATAATGTATCAAGATGCTGTGAAAGTACCTATAGGAGATTGGGCTAAACCAAGATTCAAATCAATGAGTGAAAACGATTTCATTAGATCTGTATCGGGAACTAACAGTAAGTTCGGTCGGAATGTTTCTAATTGGCTGAATAGGAGCAAAGTATATCCGCACAACGTTATAGTTTTTGAGAAAGAACATTGCATTGAGCCGACAAATGTTGTGCACCTGGCCACAGAATGTTCCAATCGTAACCATAGTGCCGTATTTCCTATAGAGTTACCAAGTTGGTTCATACGGTTATTTACAAAGAAGAATGATTTAGTCCTAGATCCATTCGTTGGTATTGGAACAACTGCTATAGCTGCATTGCTCCTGGGTAGAACTTACATAGGGATAGAGGACTCAGAGATATATAAAGAAGAAGCAATAAAGAACATTGGTGAAATACAAACTTTCCGAAAGACTGGAAAGAACCCTGTGAAGCCTACTGAATAATCTGCAAACGTTCCTTTGGTAAATTACTCCCAAGCGGACCTTTTTTAACTCTTATTAGTTCGCTAACCCCAAAAAACAATAATGAAGATATGCCTTTATTAAGTGTACCTGCTCCAAAACGGTAATCCTTCCACATAAGCTAAACTGGTGGTAGAATTAACCCAACCAAAAGGACTTGGTTTTGATACGAAATAATTGACAAAAACAAAGACTCTGAAGAAGTTGTCGAACGTAGAATTTAAGTTATGTTAGGTTGAGGAAATCAAAGCGATCTGAGGGATTACGGGAATAAAATACTTAAAACTATTATTCTTCATCTCAGAAAAGTATATTATTGATTCGGCAGGGCGGAATATTGCTTATTTGACCACCAGCCCATCCAGGTTTCCTTATTGCATTTTGTACACTTAATTGAGACTGCAACCATACCTTTGGCTCCACAATCGCAAGAGAATTTCTTTCTAATATCGAATGTTGGTGTACTGTTGAACCTATCCTCTAGATTATATAATTCATTTTGGATACTAGCGGTACACATCGCGCAATAGAGAGGTGATGGCTTTATTCGCCATTCTTTATTCTCCTCTGAAAATACCGGTTCGCCTAAGCATTTTGGAATTTCCTCTGCTGTATCCCATATCCACCAAGTACAAAGGTCATCTTCAAAATTATCGCAACATTCTTGCCGTACCCTACCGATTTCGTGTGCGGCGGCCATGATGATTTCTACATCGGGAGGTATCTTGATCCTGCTAAGCTGTTTTTCTAGTTCAACTTTTCTAATTTCTTTCTTGAGTCGAAAAATTTCGGGATCAGACTCAATCTCGATGTCAAGGTTGATATTAGCTGGAGTATGTTTCGGAAATGTTCTGTTTTTATTATTGATCCTTTCTGTGGTAATAATGCGTCCTTTGCGATACTTTCTCTGAACGCGGTACACTGTGCCCTTTTTATATCCCATAGAAATTATCTCTTGTAAGCTTTTA
>DAOUMG010000140.1:0-14620 GCA_034411935.1 Dehalococcoidaceae bacterium | reverse complement strand
CAACATTAACGGCGGCGATAACCAAAGTGCTGGCAAATAAAGGGCTGGCTACTTTCAGGGCTTATGATAGCATAGACAATGCACCTGAGGAGAAAGCGCGTGGTTTGACCATTGCTATTGCCCATATTGAATACGAAACCGAGAAGAGGCATTATGCCCATATAGACTGCCCGGGGCATGCCGATTTTATTAAAAATATGATTACCGGTGCCGCCCAGATGGATGGTGCCATACTGGTAGTCAGCGCTCCCGATGGCCCGATGCCACAGACCAGGGAGCATGTTCTCTTGGCCAGTCAGGTAGAAGTACCTTCAATGGTGGTTGCTCTTAATAAAGTTGATATGATGGATGATGAGGAGCTTTTAGAGCTGGTTGAGATGGAAGTAAGAGAGCTTTTAAATAAATATAAATTCCCCGGTGATGAAGTGCCTATCGTTCGTGTCAGCGCTGTCAAGGCGCTTGAATGTGGTTGTGGTAAACCGGAGTGCAAGTGGTGCGGCCCTATTCTGAAGCTTATGGATGAGGTGGACCGCTATATACCTGTTCCGGTACGTCCTAAGGACCAGCCGTTTTTGATGCATGTTGAAGATGTCTTCAGCATAAAGGGCAGAGGCACGGTGCCTACCGGCAGGGTAGAGAGAGGTGTCATAAAAGCCGGCGATGAAGTAGAAATAGTCGGGCTGCATCATAATATCAAAAAAGTCGTAGCTACCAGCCTGGAGATGTTCCATAAGACGCTGGATGACGCCGAGCCCGGAGACGCCGTGGGTGTTCTATTGAGGGGCGTCGAGAGGGAAGAGATAGAAAGAGGTCAGGTACTGGCGGCACCGGGTACCGTAAAACCCTACACATATGCCGAAGCAGAAGTTTACGTGCTATCCAAGGAAGAGGGTGGACGGCATACCCCTTTCTTTAACGGATATAAGCCACAGTTCTACATCAGGACTACCGATGTTACCGGAACCATTGAGCTGCCGGAAGGAGTTGAAATGGTTATGCCCGGCGATAACACCAAGATGAAGATAAAGCTTATTTATCCGGTAGCCCTGGAGAAAGGATTACGCTTTGCTATCAGGGAGGGGGGTAAGACCGTAGGCGCTGGCACCATTACCAAGATAATAGAGTAATATGGCTAAAAAAACTGAAGCCAGAGCTATCATACATCTGGCGTGCACCGAGTGTAAGGAAAGAACATACACCTCAGCTAAAAACAGGAGAAACGACTCCCAGCGATTGGAGATCATGAAATACTGCCCTCGCTGCCGCTCTCATAAACTCCATAAAGAGGTGAAGTAGTCTCGTATTAAGGCAAGAGACATTAAAACGGTCCTCCGATGAAGAAAAATGCTGGCAAACAACCGGAACAAAAAAGCAGTACGCGATTTAGCTTTTTCAGGAACATAATCGCGGAACTTAAAAAGGTGGTTTGGCCTACGCGAAAAGAAGCCGCCTATCTTACAACGATGGTGCTGGTGGTGGCTTTTACCGTAGGACTGATACTGGGCGTGCTAGATTTTGGATTTTCCAAGCTAATAGATAGTATCTTTCTGGGAAAATAAAAAATAAAACATAAAACTGTTACTTAAATTCAATGAACCAGACAATAAAGACGACTACTGAAGTTAAAGACCAGATGAAATGGTATGTTATCCATACATATTCGGGATATGAAGAACGTGTACGGAAAAACCTTAACGAACGTATAAACTCAATGGATGCTCAAGAGGATATCGCCGAAGTGGTAATTCCAACCGAAGAAGAAATAGAAGTAAAAAACGGTCAGCGCCGCAATATACAGAAGAAGATACTGCCGGGCTATGTACTGGTGAAGATGAAAATGGATGACCGCAACTGGAGCATAGTACGCGGTACGCCTGGAGTAACCGGTTTTGTCAGCAGCGGATCAAAGCCGACTCCTCTTCAGCAGGAAGAGGTTGATCGGATTATAAAGCAGATGGAGGCGGTGGCGCCCAGGGTCAAGGTGGGCTTTCGCCAGGGGCAGAGCGTGCGGGTGGCAGATGGCCCGTTTATGGATTTTATCGGCCAGGTTGATGAGATAAACACTGAAAAAGGTAAGGTTAAGGTGTTGCTTTCGTTGTTTGGGCGTGAGACACCGGTCGAGCTGGACTTTTTGCAAGTAGAGAAGCTTTAGTTACCGTAAGAATTGAAGGAGATAGCGATTGGCTAAAAAAATAAGGGCTATAGTAAGAATCCAGCTGCCGGCCGGCAAGGCGAATCCGGCACCTCCGGTGGGCACGGCGCTAGGTCAGCATGGTGTTAACATAATGGCATTCTGCAAAGATTATAACGAACGCACTAGTAAACAGGAAGGTACTATAATACCAGCTGAAATAACCATTTATGAAGATAGGTCTTTCACATTCGTTACCAAGACGCCGCCGGCTGCCGATCTTTTAAAGAAGGCGTTAAGCATAGAAAAGGGTGCCGGTGCCACCGGACACGGTGAACCGATAGTATTACCAAAGGCAAAGCTAAGAGAGATAGCCGAGCTTAAGGTAAAAGACTTAAATGCCAATAATGTCGAGGGAGCGGAAAAGATAATCGCCGGAACCGCTCGAAGCATGGGAATCAAGGTAGAGGATTAATGGTTACTAGAAGTAAAGCATATAAAGAATCAGAAAAGCTTATGGATAAGGCGAGTAGCTATGCTCCTGAAGATGCCATCGAGCTGGCCAAGAAGATGGCTCACGCTAAATTTGACGAGACGCTGGAGATGCACCTGCGTATGGGTGTCGATCCCAGGAATGCCAGCCAGCTAGTAAGGGGTATAGCTCTATTGCCACATGGACTGGGAAAACAAGTGAAAATACTGGTTTTCGCCCAGGGTGAAGCGGAAAAGATAGCCAGAGAAGCCGGCGCAGATATTGTAGGAAACGATGATCTGGTTAAAAAAATCGAAGGTGGCTGGACCGAGTTTGATACCGCCATCGCCACGCCGGATATGATGCCCAAAGTAGGCAAGTTAGGCAAGATACTGGGTAGAAAAGGCCTGATGCCTAATCCGAAGTCGGGTACGGTGGTGACCGCCGAAGATTTAAAAAAGGTAATTAAAGACGCCGGCAAAGGCAGGATGGAATTTAAACTGGATAGGACGGCTATTATACACGTTACTTTCGGTAAGGCGAGCTTCGAAAAAGAAAAGCTGTTAGAGAACTTTGCAACGCTGGTAGAAGCGATAATAAAAGCAAAACCTGCCGGTGTCAAGGGTCAGTATATAAAGAGCGCCTTTATCACTACCACAATGGGTCCGGGTATAAAACTGGATTTAAAGCATATACTGGCGCTGGGTGCCGGTTAATGCTATAATAATATGTTAATAATAAAATACTACGCCGTCTGGCGTGTTATCCAGAGACAGCGGGCGCCGCAATAGGCTTAATGAAATACCTGCCGAGGATAAGGATTGGAAAAGTAAAGGTCCTTGTGCTCGTGCACGGGGCCTTTTTATATGAAAGGAGGTGCTATGGCCAGAGAAGAGAAGCAGAAGGCAGTAGAAGAGATTACTGAGATACTAAACGAAGCGACATCGGTGGTTTTTACGGATTATCGCGGATTATCAAACACTCAGATTACAGCTCTTCGTAAAAAACTAAGAGAAGCCAAAGTCGGCTATCGGGTGGTTAAAAACACGCTAGCAAGGCTGGCATCCCAAAAAGCCGCAAAGGAATACCTGGGGGATACATTTAACGGTCCGGTAGCCATGGCGTTCGGATATGGTGATTTGAGCGAGCCGGCCAAAATTATAATTGACTATATTAAGGGACAAAAGCTAGAGCTTGCAATAACAGGTGGCTATGCCGATAACCGTCTATTGACTAAAGACGAGGTAACTACACTTTCTAAATTGCCGTCAAGAGAAGTACTGGTAACAAGGGTATTAGTCGGGATGAAGTATCCCGTTTATAGTCTGGTGAATTGCTTAAGTGGTCCGATTAGAGCATTCATCGGAGTGCTACAGGCTAGGGCAAAACAAATGGAAGGAGTATAAATATGCCAGCGGAAAAGGAAGAGAAAGCAGAAGGAACCAAGGTAACCAAGACTAAAGTGGAGAAGAAAATGAACAAAGAAGATATAATGGAAGCTATCAAGGGTATGACAGTGCTGGAACTTGCAGAGATGGTTAAAGCTCTGGAAGAGGAATTCGGCGTCAGCGCCGCTATTGCGGTAGCGGCACCGGCCGGCGGAACTCCAGCCAAGGAAGAAGCGGCCGAAGAAGAGGAAGAGAAGACAGAGTTTGACGTAATCCTAAAGGAAATAGGTGCTAACAAGATAAATGTTATACGGGCGGTACGAGAGCTAACTACCCTGGGTTTAAAGGAATCTAAAGACCTGGTAGAATCGGCACCCAAGGCAGTAAAGGAAAGCGTGAACAAGGAAGACGCCGAGGCAGCCAAAGCCAAGCTGGAAGCCGCTGGAGCTAAAGCAGAGATTAAATAGATAATTTAAAATAAACTAAATCTTAAGAGGAATAAGGGGAGGTTTACCACAACCCCCCTTTTTCTTTGGGAAAAACTAAATATTGAAAAATTAGGTATTTCAAGATATAGTTATCAGAGGCAGATAAAGTTCGGGAGTTTAGTACATGGAATCGACGGACTGGAATATGGTGATGGGTTTGGGCGGTTTTTTTGTTTTCATAGGTATAGCTCTACTGATTGGCGGTAGAAGGGAAGAACAGGGTTATTACGATGCCCTGGCCGGCAGAAACGATGTCCACGAATTTGTTTCGCATAATCCGGAGCGTACCGAGCCGGGAGCTTTAAAGATAGGCGGCTGGATAGCTCTGTCCGTGGGCGCGGTGGTGCTGATAATGGGCGGCGCTTTCAATATCTGGGGCTAGCTTTTTTCTTCTGGTTTTAAGTAACTTGGATTTTTGGTATCAATCTTATCGGGGGCTAACATACCGCTGGATATTATCATCTGCATAGCTTCGTCCACGGTGATATTACTGCGGGTTACTTTATCTTCGGTAACTATCTCGAAATAGCCCGAGGTAGGTAACGGGGCGGTTGGTATGAAAATCATAAGTAGTTTCCTGCCGCTTTCATCCTTTGTTTCATTGGTTACGAAAGCTACAGTTTTCATACCTTCTCTGGGGAATTCCACCAGTACCACTTCTCTGAAAGCGGCTTTGCTAAGGCCGGTGCCGGAAAGGCTAGATATCACTTGTTTGGTGCCGCTGTAGAGTTGTTTCAGCAGGGGGATTCTGGCCAGCAGGGACTCGCCGAAGCGAATAAGCCTGCGACCGACTACGTTGCTGGCAAAAAGGCCTGCCAGGTAGACAATTACAATAGTAATGGCGAAGCCGAGCCCGGGAATTTCGTTGCCAAAAATTGCTTTTATACCCGGTTGTAGCAGACCGTCGATCCCGGTAAAAAGCCAGACCAGTACGAAGATAACGACGCCGGCAGGGACTACCAGTATCAACCCGGTAAGGAATCGCCGCCACATTTTACGCTTCATATTGCTTTATATCTCCTGCTGGAATTCTGGGTGTTTATATAATCATATCTGTCGCCTGGGCCGGTATTGAATGGCTTCGGCGATATGGTTGGCTTTAATTATATCACTTTCTTCCAAATCGGCGATGGTGCGGGCTAGTTTAAGTATCCTGTGGAAAGCACGGGCCGAGAGGTGAAGCTGTTTCATGGCCGCTTTCAACAAACTTTGAGCTTCGCTCTCAGTCTGGCAGAATAACATTATACCAGCCGGGGTTATCTCGGCATTACAGCTTGCACCGTTTTCACCGAAACGATGTTGCTGTATTACCCTGGCATTTATAACCCTTGAGCGTACAGTACTTGACGGTTCGCCTGCACGGTTATCGGACAGTTTTTCGTATTCTATACGGGGGACTTCGACATAAATGTCGACGCGGTCGACAAAAGGACCGCTGATGCGACGCTGATATCGGGCTACCAGACCAGGAGGGCACTTGCATTGTCGCAGCGGGTCGCCGTAATAACCGCAGGGGCAGGGATTCATAGCGCCTACCAGCATAAAGTTAGCCGGAAAGATTACGCTGCCTTGGGCACGACTGATGGTAACCAGTTTATCCTCGATAGGCTGGCGGAGTAGTTCCAGAAGTGCGTGGCCGAATTCGGGCAGCTCGTCCAGGAATAGAACACCGCGATGACTTAATGATATCTCGCCCGGTCTGGGCCAGTGGCCGCCGCCTACCAGGCCGGCTGAAGAAATTGTGTAGTGCGGTGAGCGAAAGGGCCTTGTGCGGATGAGCGGTGTATTCTGTGGAAGCAGTCCGCTGACGCTATAAATCTTGGTAACTTCCAGTGCTTCCTCGTTATTCATTGGCGGCAAAATAGAGACCAGAGAGCGAGACAGCATCGTCTTACCACTGCCCGGCGGGCCGCACATTATTATGTTATGGCCGCCGGCGGCAGCTATCTCAAGCGCCCTCTTAACATGTTCCTGGCCTTTGATATCGGCCAAATCTATGTCATATTTAATTGCATTTCTCTCTGGTGCTTGAATGGATGGTTTAAAAACGGGAATATCTATAACTCCATGAAGGTAGGAAACCAGCTGAGACAGGCTTTCTACGGGAGTGATATCAATATTATCAACCAGAGAGGCTTCCACGGCGTCGCAAAGGGGTATTATAACCTTGGAGAATCCCTGCTGCCTGGCCAGAGCGACCATAGGCAGGATGCCGTTGGTGTGGCGCAGGCTGCCGTCTAAAGATAATTCACCTAATAAAACGGTATCGGAAGTATCGGCCGTAATCTGTTCCGAGCTAAGTAAAATAGCCAGTGCAATCGGCAAATCGTATGCCGGGCCGGCTTTTTTAACATCGGCCGGCGCCAGATTGACCACGATGCGTTTTATAGGAAATGAGAAGCCTGAGTTTCTTATAGCCGAACGAACTCTTTCCTTAGATTCCTGAACGGCAGTATCGGGCAATCCGACGATATTAAAAGCGGGCAGGCCGGGGTAAATGTCCACCTCAACTTCTACTATATCGCCGTCAAGTCCTATCAGGGCACAGCTTCTTATCTTTGCTAGCATATCTTATAGCACCTAATGTTACTATTAAGCATAATAGCTGTCAATTTGAGCTAAAGCCAATATATAATCTAAATAGCTATTGCATATGGAGAATGGCTATGTTATACTCTAAATTAGAAGAAGACGTTTTAGTTTGAGTGGGTCGAAAGTCCCACTTTTTTATTGCTAGATAATAATGGGTCCTGGAGGCTGTTGAAAATATGAAGAGCGACTTTGTACTCGCTATAACGCAGCTGGCGGCTGAAAAGAATCTGTCTAAGGAAGTGGTGCTAGGTGCCGTAGAAACGGCGCTGGTATCGGCTTACCGTAAAGATAGCTTCGCCCCGGAACAGGAAATAAAAGTAAAGATAGACCCGTTAAGCGGGCGCGTTATCGTCTGGGCGATAAAACAGGTAGTTAGTAAAGTAGCGGATACTCGCTGCGAAATATCGCTAGCTGAAGCTAAAAAGTTAAATTCGGAAACAAAAGTAGGCGATGTGGTAAATGTTGAAGCGACGCCTTATAATGCCGGGCGAATCGCCGCACAGACAGCTAAACAGGTGATACTGCAGCGTCTTCACGAAGCTGAAAGTAGTGCCGTATTAGAAGAGTACGCCGATAAAGAAGGCGATATCATAAGCGGCGTGGTGCAGCGGATAGAATCAAAACAGGTTATTATTGATTTAGGGCGAGCCGAGGCGGTAATGCCTCAGGCGGAACAGGTACCGATGGAAAGGTACCGCGTCGGACAGAGACTAAAAGTGTACCTGCTTGAAGTGGCCAGGGTAACCAAAGGGCCAATGTTGATAGTATCACGCTCTCACCCGAGCCTGCTAAGGCGGCTGTTTGAACTTGAGGTACCCGAGGTATATAACGGTACCGTTGAGATCAAAGCCGTAGCCAGGGAAGCCGGTTCCAGAAGCAAAGTAGCCGTAGCTACTAAACAGCAAGGCATAGATCCGGTAGGCTGCTGTGTCGGCTTAAGAGGCATCAGAATACAAAATATCGTCAGTGAGCTAAACGGCGAAAAAATAGACGTTGTTGCCTGGAGCGCCGAACCGGATACTTTTGTTGCCAACGCTTTAAGTCCGGCTCAGGTGGTTAGAGTTAATATTGAAAAGGATGAAAAGTCGGCCACCGTTATAATTCCGGACAAGCAACTATCACTGGCAATCGGAAAAGAGGGTCAGAACGTGCGACTGGCGGTGCGGCTTACAGGTTGGCGCATAGATATAAGGAGCGCCTCTTCGGCAGAGGCGGAAAAGAAAGAAGAAAGGGAAGCAGTTGAAGAAGTAGCTAAGGGGAAATCTCTAAAAGAAGAGCCGGTTATAATGATGCCCGAGGAACCGGTTGTAGAAGAGATTTCAAAAGATGAAAAGGCCGAGGAAGAAGAGGGCGAGGCAGTGCCGTTATCGTTACTGGAATCGGGAGGCGCTAAAGAAAAACAACCTTTGGAAAAGCCAAAGTTAAGGTTTGCTGAAGATATTATGCCGGCTACTCAGGTAAAAACTGAGAGTAAAACCAAAAAGAAAAAGAAGAAAGGCTACGGTAAGGATAGCGCTGAGGATGGCATAAAACTTAAAAAGAGACATAAGGGTTTAAGTGCTTATGATGATGAAGAAGAGCTATAGCCGGCAAGAACCTCAGAGAACCTGCGTCGTCTGTCACCAGAAAGCAGATAAACGCACTTTGATAAGACTGGTTCGTATAGAAAACGGTGTTGTTGAGGTGGACCTGACTGGGCGAAAGAATGGAAGAGGGGCTTATATGTGTCCTTCGCTTGGTTGCTGGCAGGATGGCATTAAAAAGGGGCAGCTGGAGCGCGCTCTGAAAGTAGGCCTGGATAGAGAAAACCGTCAGAGTCTTATCCAATATGGAAACAGTCTTAAAATCAGGGAGTAAGAAGTGGTTAATAATAACGGCCAGGAAAAAGAAGTAAATATAGACACCACCCAGAAATCGGCCAAGATGAAAACCTTTGAGCTGCCACAGGCTTTAAGTGTCAGACAGCTAGCCGAGATGCTGGGTGTAAGCGCCATAGATGTTATCAAGCAGCTTATGCGAGATGGTGTGCTGGCCAATATCAACCAGGTAATTAATTATGATGTCGCCGCCGCCGTGGTAAAGAATTATGGTTATCAACCGGCCCGGCAGGCGGTTACCCCAAAGAGCCTGGCCGCTAAGAAGAAGCGGGTTGCCGAAGAGAAAGGGACAAGTAGCGAGCAACCGCACCGGCCGCCAGTGGTAACCATTATGGGTCATGTAGATCACGGTAAGACCAGGCTGCTGGACGCCATTAGACAAACAAACGTTATGGATAGCGAAGTCGGCGGCATAACCCAGCATATAGGAGCTTATCAGGTGGAAGTAGGTGGCCAGAAAATAACCTTTTTAGATACCCCGGGCCACGAAGCCTTTACCGCTATGAGGGCCAGAGGCGCTCAGGTAACGGATATAACTATCCTGGTGGTGGCTGCCGATGATGGCGTTATGCCCCAAACGCTGGAAGCTATAGACCATGCCAGAGCGGCCGGTGTGCCTATACTGGTAGCGATAAATAAAATTGATAAGGCGAATGCTAATCCCGATAGCGTTAAAAAACAGTTATCGGATGCTGGTCTTGTTATTGAGGAATGGGGAGGCGATATTGTCTGCGTGGCTACATCTGCTAAGAATAAAAAGGGTATTTCAGATGTTCTAGAGAACCTGCTGCTACTGGCTGAACTGGAAGACCTGAGAGCTGATCCTGAACAGGGAGCTACCGGTGTAGTTATCGAAGCTAATATGGATAGAACCAAAGGTCCTATGGCTACCGTGCTGGTTCAGAACGGCACGTTAAAAACGGGAGAAACTATAGTAGTAGGTACTACTTGGGGTCGGGTAAAGGCTATGTTCAACGATACTGGTAAACGGGTTAGAAAAGCAGAGCCTTCGACGCCGGTAGCTATTCTTGGTTTGGATAGCGTGCCTGAAGTGGCTGATGCGCTTAAAGTGGTCGCTGGAGAAAAGCAGGCCAGGGCTTTAGTACAAAAGAGAAAAACCCAGGCTGAAAAGAAAGGTACCGAAACGGTTAGCCTGACCAATATATACGATAAGATAAGCGCCGGTAAAGTAAAAGAGTTAAATATTATCTTGAAAGCCGATGTTCAGGGGAGCATAGAGCCTATAAATAACTCGCTTAAGCAACTGGGCAGCGATAAGCTACAGATAAGGGTAATACGAAGCGCTATCGGCAATGTCTCCGATAGTGATGTTATGCTAGCTGCAGCTTCGAAAGGATTGATTATCGGTTTCAGCGTGGGTATTTTGGATGGTGCCAAGCAGCTTGCCGAAAATGAAGGAATAGACATACGTTTCTACGATATTATATATAACCTTATAGAAGATATGGAAAAGGCGCTTAAAGGATTGCTTGAACCAACTATTATTGAGGTTATCCACGGCCGGGCTGAGGTCAGGGCTGTTTTTAAAGGAGCAAAAAAGGCTAAGATAGCCGGTTGCTATATTACGGAAGGCAAGATAAATCGCTCGTCTCTGGTGAGGGTGAAAAGGCAGGACGAGATAGTTGCCGAATCCGAAATAACCAGCCTGAGACGTTTTAAAGATGATATTAATGAAGTAACTTCTGGTTACGAATGCGGCGTCGGTCTAAAAAAATTCAACGGATTTAAAGAAGGCGATGTCCTGGAGTTATACCATAAGGAGAAGTCTAAGTAGCGTGTCGCATCGTATAAGAAAGGTCAACCAGCTTATAAGAGAAGAATTGAGCCAGCTTTTGCAGCATCAGGTAAAAGATCCAAGGCTCAACAGTTTGATATCTGTTAATGAAGTAAATACTTCCCCCGATTTGAAAAGTGCCAGGGTTTACATAAGTAAAGTAGCCGAGGAGCAGGAAAAAGAGGAAATACTAAAAGCTCTTACTTCCGCTTCGGGATATTTGCATAGCGAGCTTTTTAAAAGGCTGCAGATACGCCATGTCCCCGAGTTGAGCTTTCATTGGGATGACTCTATAGAAAGGGGCGCCCATCTCCTTGAGTTGATAGAACAGGTAACCGAGAAGGAAAAGGGAACAAGCTAAAAGTGGACGGTATTCTTAATATAAACAAACCTATCGGCATTACATCTTATAAAACGGTCGAAGGTATAAAAAAGCTTACCGGTGAGAAACGCGTCGGTCATGCAGGTACCCTTGACCCTCTGGCATGCGGTGTGCTGCCGGTTTGTTTGGGCAGGGCGACGCGTATCGTTGAGTATTTAAACGAAATGAGCAAAGTTTATCTTGCCGAGGTAGCGCTGGGCAAATCTACAGATACCTATGATACCGAAGGCAGGGTTACAAAAGAGTGTGATGCTTCTTTTATAACGAAAGAACAGATAGAATCTGCTCTTGGTAAATTCAGAGGGGAAATAACACAGAAGCCGCCGATGTACAGTGCGGTAAAATACCAGGGGAAACGGCTTTATGAGATTGCCAGACAGGGTATAACCGTTCCCAGAAAGAACAGGAAGATAGCTATATACCGGCTGGAACTTAAAAGTTACCAAAGAGAATTAGCTACCCTTACAGTTGAATGTAGCAGGGGAACATACATTCGTTCGCTGGCCTATGATCTGGGAGAGGCGCTGGGTTGCGGGGCCTATTTAAAAAGCTTGATTCGCACAAGCTACGGACTTTTTAATATTGAAGATTCGCTTTCGCCATTACAGGTTGCCGGTATCTATGAAGAAGGACGCCTGGAGGAAATTATATTCCCTCTGGATGAAGCATTATCGCACTTGCCGGCAATCTATGTCGACAGTGAAAGCGCCCGATCTTTAAGAAATGGCCGCGCGATATCTCTCGGGGAAAGCTGTACGGGGAAGAAGGCTGCCCAGGAAAAACCTTATCGTGCCTATGTAAAAGATGGCGGTTTTATCGGTCTGGTCAAGGCTGAGATTGGTAGCGATTACTGGCGACCGCTGAAGGTTTTAAATTAGCTTGAGTTGCTACGAGGAAAAAATCTAGAAAATACACAAATAGCTTGACATGCTGTTTATAATAGATAGTACGATGATATATAATAAGGAGGTAGTTCAATGCAAGCATATTGTGTAAAATGTAGAGCAAAAAGAGAAATCCAGAATGCCAAGAAAGTAACCCTCAAGAATGGTAAACCAGCCACTCAGGGCGTTTGTCCTGTTTGCGGCACCAAGGTATTCAGGATAGGCTAAAAATCATACATTTATAGTATAATACAATCGCAAAAAGCTCCTGATTCGGGGAGGCGTCTATTATTTGATTAAGTGGCGCCTCTTGTGGTGTTGTGGGTAAAAAGGTTAAGAGTATTAAAGGTAAAGAAGAACTATTTGTCTAGAAGGGGGAATATCGCAAATTGGGTAGTGTAAATGTAGCTATTATAGGAGTTGGTAACTGTGCCTCGTCGCTGGTTCAGGGGGTTGAATACTATAAGAGAGCTAAGGAGACAGAATTTGTCCCTGGATTGATGCATGTAAACTTAGGAGGTTATCATATAAGCGATATCAATTTTACCGCTGCCTTTGATATCGATAAAAACAAGGTAGGTAAAGAACTATCCGAAGCGATATTTACCCAACCTAATAATACCTTCAAGTTTTGTGATGTACCAGCAAATGGCGTCAGAGTAGAAAGAGGCATGACACACGACGGATTGGGCAAATACCTGTCCCAGATTATAAAGAAAGCGCCGGGTTCGACGGCAAATATCGTTAAAATACTAAAAGATACCAAGACGGACGTCGTTTTGAACTACCTGCCGGTTGGTAGCGAAGAAGCAACCAAGTGGTATGTAGAGCAGGTACTGGAAGCGGGATGCGGTTTCATAAACTGTATCCCGGTTTTCATCGCCCGCGAAAAGTACTGGCAGGAGCGTTTTATAACCAAAGGATTGCCCATAATAGGCGATGATGTCAAGTCGCAGGTCGGTGCCACCATCACACACAGGGTGCTGACTCGTTTATTCGTAGACCGCGGTGTCAGGCTGCTACGTACTTATCAACTGAACTTTGGAGGCAATACTGACTTCTTGAATATGCTGGAGCGTGAGCGCCTGGAGTCAAAAAAGATATCCAAGACTAACGCCGTTACTTCTCAGCTTGATTACAAGATTGAACCGGACGATATCCATGTAGGCCCCAGCGATTATGTCCCCTGGCTGAAGGACCGCAAGTTCTGCCATATAAAGATGGAAGGGCAAACCTTTGGTGATGTTCCCCTTAATCTTGAGATGAAACTGGAAGTCTGGGATAGCCCCAATTCGGCTGGAGTGGTCATAGATGCCATAAGATGTTGTAAGCTGGCTATGAACAAGGGGATGAGCGGTTCTTTAATAGCGCCGTCAGCTTATTTCATGAAGTCACCGCCGGTACAGTATACAGATGACGAAGCCCGGCGTATGGTGGAAGAGTTTATCACCAACGTGACCAAACCGGATAAGAAAGAAAAATCTAAAGAAAAACTAAACGTGGAGCCTGATCTCTAAGGAGAATAAGGCGATTCGTTGCCTGTAGGTGCTTATATATGAAGATAGCCCTGGTTTCTCCCTACGATTTTGTCTACCCCGGTGGTGTTAATAATCATATTACGGCACTGGAAAAGCAGCTAAGTAAGATGGGCCACCAGGTAAAGGTTATCGCTCCGGCATCGGAGCCGGTGGGAACCTTCGGTGAACGTTTTATTGCCATAGGCAAACCGCGGCCGATGCCTGTCAGCGGTACTACCATAAGGATAAGTATATCTCTAAGACTCGCCTCGAAGATAAAAGAGGTACTTGAAAGAGAGAAGTTTGATATCGTTCATCTACATGAGCCTTTTATGGTAATGCTTTGTAGTGCTACGCTACGATTTTCAAAATCGGTAAACATAGGCACCTTTCATGCCACCAAAGGCAAACCGGGTTATAACTGGGGATGGCCTGTAAGCCGGCTGATGATTAAGAGGCGCTGTCGGAAACTGGCCGGCAGGATTGCCGTATCGCGCCCGGCCATGGAATACGCTGCTAAATATGTGCCGGGACAGTTTGAGATTATTCCCAATGGAATTGACCTTGATAACTTTTCTTCGGAAGTGCCGAAGATAGAAAAGTTTAAAGATGGTAAGATGAACATCCTTTTTGTCGGGCGTCTGGAGAAACGCAAGGGGCTGAAATACCTGATAGATGCCTATAGCAGGGTAAAGAATGAGTTTCCTGATTCCAGATTGATTGTGGTCGGACCAGGTACCAGATTTCTTGGGAAATATAAGAAACAGGTTTGCGATTACGGCTTGAAAGACGTGCATTTCATCGGCCCGGTATCGGATAGCCAGCTGCCCGGCTATTACAATACGGCCGATATATTCTGCGCCCCGGCTACCGGTCAGGAGAGCTTCGGCATAGTTTTACTGGAAGCAATGGCTTGTGGCAAGCCGATTATAGCTTCAAACATAGAAGGTTATGCTAGCGTGATGACAGACGGTAAAGAGGGCTTGCTGGTGAAACCAAAGAGTGCTGCGGATTTAGCAGAAGCTCTGAGAGTTCTGATGGTTGACGAAGAGTTAAGAAAGCAAATGGGCGAAAGAGGAATTATAACCGCCAAG
>DAOUMG010000139.1:0-2168 GCA_034411935.1 Dehalococcoidaceae bacterium | reverse complement strand
ATAATCCTCAAGCTACTATGTTCCAGCAAGCGCTCAACAAGGTATGCGTATTTTTAGCCAGGGCTATCGCCTCAGACGGCGAGGGCGCTACCAGGCTAATTGAAGTAACCGTCAGTAAAGCGGCTTGCTTAAGCGATGCCAGGCTGGCCGCCCGCACCATAGCCGGCTCGCCGCTTACTAAAACAGCGATACACGGCGGCGACCCCAACTGGGGACGGATTATGGCCGCCGCCGGCCGTAGCGGAGCGCAGTTTGAAGCCGACAGGGCAAGCTTGATAATAGGAGATGTTAAACTGATAAACAGGGGTAAAATACTAAACTTCGACGAAGACCAAGCGGCTGAAGCCCTGAAACAAAAAGAAGTAACAATCGGACTTGAGCTAAACCTGGGCGACGCTTTCGCTACCGCCTGGGGCTGTGACCTCTCCTGCGAATACGTGGCTATTAACAGCGACTACACAACCTGATAGAATATAAGCAAGTGTTTTTCTACAAGGTATAACCGTGAATACTAAACTTGAAAAGATAATCGTTATCAAGCTGGGCGGCTCTACCTTCGCCAGCAAGGACACTTCTATAGAAGATATTGTAAAGCTTCAGAAAGACGGCTATAACCTTATTCTGGTCCACGGCGGCGCCAATGTAACCACCAGGTGGATGGCTAAACTGGGGCTGGATACCAGGTTCGTCAACGGAGAGCGGGTTACCGACCTGACGACGCTTGAGATAGTAACCGCCGTACTGGGCGGACTGGTGAATAAAGAAATAGTAGCCGCTATCATAGCAGCCGGTGGCCAGGCGGTAGGCCTGAGTGGCGTCGACGGCGGTATCTTACAGGGCAAGATGAAAAGTAAAGAAATGGGCTATATGGGCAATGTCGCCAAAGTCAATCCCGAGCCGTTATTCGCCCTGCTAAAGGCCGGTATTATGCCGGTGGTGTCTCCTATAAGCCTTCATTCGGTAGACAGGCCGGAAGGAGCGCCGCTACTGCTTAATATAAACGGCGACCCGGCCGCCGGTGCCATCGCCTGTGCGGTAAAGGCAGAAAAACTAATCTTTTTAACCGATGTCGCCGGTATCAAAGATGAAAAGGGGCAACTTTTAAAACACATTTCGCCAGATGAAGCCGAAGAGTTGCTGAGTTCGGGCGTGGCAAGCGGCGGAATGGTGCCCAAGATAAACGCCTGTCTTAAGGCTATCTCGGGCGGCGCTAAAACCTGTATCATAGACGGTACCAAACACCATATGCTCATTAAAGAAGTCGAGGGTGAGGGCGGCGGCACAGCGATAGAAGCTGACTGATAAAAATGAAACAAGAAATAAATAAATGGCAAAAGCTGGCCGATAAGTACTTTATGAACACCGGCGAGCGCCTGCCGGTAACGCTGGTCAAAGGCAAGGGCGCCCGGGTATGGGACGACCAGGGGCGTCGCTACCTTGACTTCGTCGGCGGCTGGGCGGTAAATAACCTAGGGCACTGTCCCGATGCGGTGGTGGACGCCGTAAGAGAGCAGGTAGGAATACTGATGCAGACCTCCAACCACTTCTACACAGTCCCTCAGGTACAACTGGCTGAACTTTTGGTTGAGAATAGCTGTTTTGATCAGGTATTTTTATGTAACAGCGGCGCCGAGGCCAACGAGGCAGCCGTCAAGCTGGCGCGACGCTACGGCAAGCTTAAACTAAACGGCGCTTACGAGGTTATCACTACCACCGGCTCTTTTCACGGGCGTACCCTTTCCATGGTATCTGCCAGCGGGCAGCAGAAATACCAGAAGCCCTATACTCCCCTGCCCTCCGGCTATATCAACGTGGAATATAACAACATAGAAGCCATTAAAAAAGCTAGCGGGGAAAAAACCTGCGCCGTGATGCTGGAGCCCATTCAGGGCGAGGGCGGTGTCAATGTAGCCGACGAGGACTACCTGAAAGCGGTAAGGCAATGGTGTACCGAAAAAGGAATACTTCTGATTCTGGACGAAATCCAGACAGGTATCGGCCGTACAGGCACATTGTTCGCCTATGAACAATACGGTATAGAGCCGGATATCATATCGCTGGCCAAGGGCCTGGGTAGCGGGTTGCCTATCGGGGCTATTCTGGCCAAAAAGGGTGTCTCCGTCTTTAGCCCCGGCGAACATGGCTCAACCTTCGGCGGCAATCCTGTT
>DAOUMG010000138.1:0-4845 GCA_034411935.1 Dehalococcoidaceae bacterium | reverse complement strand
GGTATAACCGATGTCCCTGATAACTTCGCGTACTATGCTAGGGATTTCAATATAACAACTGGTGGTGATTTCACCCATAACGATTACCAGTCCCTTGGTGACCGCCGTTTCGCAGGCGACTCGCCCGTATGGGTCTTTGGCTAAGATGGCATCCAGAACGGCGTCAGATATCTGGTCGCATAATTTATCGGGATGGCCTTCGGTGACCGATTCTGAAGTAATAAGGTATCTGGCTGAATCTTTAAAACTCTGCGACATCTAATCTCCTCTTAATTAAGTTCCTTCGTCCCAGCTGGACAGGTATTTCCTCTGAGCTTCGGTTAGCTCATCTATGGTAATACCCATAGCTTTAAGCTTAAGGCTGGCTATTTGCTTATCAATTGCCTCGGGTACAGGAAGAACCTCTATTTTTAAACTGGAGCTATATTTTACCAGATATTCCAAGCAAAGAGCCTGGTTGGCGAAGCTCATATCCATAACACTGGCGGGGTGCCCCTCGGCGGCAGCCAGATTGATTAGCCTGCCTTCGCCTAGAAGGTAAATACGCCGACCGCTATTTAAGTTGTACTCATCAACTTCGGAGCGTACCCGCTTTTTACCCGTGGATAATTTCTCAAGAGCGGGGATGTTTATCTCGGTGTTAAAATGACCGCTATTGGCTAATATGGCGCCATCTTTCATAGCTTCCAGGTGCTGCCTGTCGATGACGTTTTTATCTCCGGTAACCGTTATAAATACACCTCCTATCCTGGATGCTTCCATAAGGGGCATTACCCTGAAGCCGTCCATAACAGCTTCAAGGGCGCGGGTAGGCTCTACCTCGGTGACTATCACCTGGCTGCCCATACCGCGAGCCCTCATTGCCAGACCACGGCCGCACCAGCCATAACCGCAGATGACCACGGTCTTGCCCGCCCAGAGGATATTGGTCGCCCTGGTGATACCGTCGATGGTGCTCTGCCCGGTGCCGTATCTGTTGTCAAAAAGATATTTAGTCTGAGCGTCGTTAACGGCGATTACGGGGTATTTAAGCTTGCCAGATTTGGCCATAGCCCTTAAGCGAATGACGCCGGTGGTGGTTTCTTCAGTGCCACCGGTGATGTTTGAAATTAACTCGCTTCTTTTACTGTGAAGGGTGGTTACTAAATCGGCGCCATCATCTACAGTTAGCCGAGGTTTAAAATTAAGAGCGGTTTCAATGTGTTTGTAATAGGTCTTCTGGTCCTCGCCCCTGATAGCATTAACAGGTATATCGTATTCTACCAGCGCGGCGGTAACATCGTCCTGGGTGCTTAAAGGGTTAGAGGCGCATAAAATAAGGTCGGCGCCGCCGGCTTTCAAAGCCAGTGCCAAATTGGCCGTCTCGGTGGTGATGTGAAGACAACCGGCGATGCGGATACTTCTAAAGGGTTTTTCTTTTTCAAAACGCTTCGTTATCAGCCTTAAAACCGGCATTTCCTGGGACGCCCAGTCTATCCGCTTGCGGCCTTCCTCGGCTAGAGAGGGGTCTTTGATATCATATATAGATTCGTCCATATTTCTCCCGAAGCTTAAGAATTAAGATTAATAGTTATATAATTTTTCTATCACTTCTTTAGCCGATTCTAAGTTAGGTTTTGAAGTATCAATTATAACACGATTTTGCTTGCTTGGCATTTCCTTTACCGGTTCATAAACCTGCTTCTGCCTGGTATAGATTTCCCAGCGCCCGTCGGAGGCTGTCTTTAGCCTGTAACGCTCAAGCAGGCGCTTTCTGGTAGTGTCTTCATCAAGTCTGCATTCTAAAATATAAAACTCGGCACCGGTTCTGCGGGCGAGTTCGGCGGCTTCTTTACGACGGCTTACTTTTATGAAAGAGGCGTCGATAATTACCGAGCCCCCGTCTTTTAATATATATTCTGCTTCTTTAAAGAGCATATAGTAGGTCTTTTCGGTGAATTCGGGCGAGTAGATGCCGCAATCAATCTCTTCATAGCGGCGCTCGGTTTGCGGGATTTCAGCTAGTTGTTTGCGGGTAACATCCGAAGAAAGTACCACCAATCCGAGTTTCTTTGCTAGTTCGTTAGCAAGCGTTGTCTTGCCGCTGCCCACCAGTCCTACGGTTATAAAAAGCTCGGGGCGCTTTCTGGTATAAGCTCTGGCAAGATGAAAGTAGGTTTGAGCCGCTAGCTTGGCTTTTTCTCTTTCCAGCTTGCCGATATACGGGTCGTCCAGCTTAAAATTAGCTACCTTGCCGCGGACATAGGATCGGTAACACTTATAGAAGTTGAGTAATGTTTTAAGTTCGGTATCGCCGCTTTTTTCAATATAGCTACTTAAGAACAAACGGGAGAGGTCAGCTCGCCCGTAGTAGTCTAAATCCATCGCCAAAAAGGCGATTTCGGAGGCGGTATCGCCGTACCTGAACCTGTCGTTAAACTCTATGCAATCGTAGATACAGATATCGTCGCAGAAGCAGATATGGGCGGCGTGAAGGTCTCCATGGAGATCTCTTATCCTGCCATCTTGAACTCTTCTTTCAAATAGCGCCTTGTTATTTTTAATGAAGCTGCGTGTGTATCTCCCTATGGCGCCATATTGCTTTTGGGATAGGGTTACACCTATATACTTCTGACTCTGGCTGAAGTTTTCTTCCGCATTATGCTTTATCATATCAAGGCTGCCGAAGCTATCTATTTCACCGCCGGTAGCCGCCTGATTGTGGAAAACAGCTATCTTTTGCGCCATATTATTTATCATTTCGGGGGTTATATCGCCGCTTTCAATCAGGCTATCCATCATCTGTTCTTGAGGAAGCCTTAACATCTTGACAGCGTATTCAATTACCCTGCCGCTGCCGCCAGTGGATATTTTACCTTCCTGTTCGGTAACGGCTACTACTCCGAGGTAGGCATCAGGGCAGAGCCTTAAGTTAAGCTCAACCTCCTTTTCACAGAAGTAGCGGCGCTTCTCAAGGGTGGAATAGTCGAGATAGCCCAGGTTGACCGGTTTCTTAACTTTATAGACGAACTGGTCGGTAAGGAATACGAAGGACATCTGTGTCTGGATGAGCGATACCGCACCGGTCTCTTCCGGGTAGGCTTCCGGTTTCAGCAGGGCTTTAACCAGTTCTGGTAGCTGGGACATAATAACTATTATCTACTTTTACCTTGATGAATTTCTATAAAGCGGGAAAAAGAGCGGTTATAGGTATTTTCGACATCGTCGGGGAAAAAGCAGGCGGGCAACTCATCATATTTCAGGTGATAGGCGATACACTCGCAGCATTTACCCTTGCGCGGGCAGGGCTCATAGGTGCAGTTGCAGATAGCCTCGTTCTTTTCTAAATTACATTCCATAATTAAAGGATCCTAGTTAAGATGGCGCTTTCTAATTATATCGGATAATTTTACCAGCGTCTCAAAAGCGTGTTCGGCGGCGTCCTCCGAAGCGAAGGTTATACCGCAGCTGGGAGTCAGCAATCCCTGGCGGACGAGCTTATTAAAATCTATACCTTTTCGGGTAAAGAATGCCATTGTCTCTTCCAGGCGGTCTTTAAGGCTGTAAGCCGTCTCATCGGCAATAAGTTTTTCATCTGTAGGTACGATGCCCCAGGCGATGGCGTTGCCTCTATCTATGAAGCTCTTTACCTCGTCTGGATAAATGGTCAGCGAGTCGGAGTAGTTATAGGCGTCGAAAGCAAGTACCTGGACGCTGGTAGCCATTAGAATAGACCAGTCCGTATTGCCGCAGCAGTGGGCACCCTTTATGCCCCTGATGCCTGAAAAGACCTCTTCAAGCAGGGCGATAGCTTTTCCCTTACTCAACGGAAGATAGGCCGAGCCGTAGGCAGCCATTGCCGGATCATCCACGAAAATAATGGTGTTTTTATTTAACTTTGAGAGTTCCGCTTCCTGCCAGGCGGCTTTGAGTTTTAATAGTTTGGCGGCGGCATCGGCTAAAATATCGTTAAAGATGATGCCTTTGCCGTCTTCGTCTTTAATGGTGATGCCGAAGCTTATCGGCCCGGTAACCTGCCCCTTAACCGCTTTTAAAGCGGAGCCTTTATCAAGGAAGCAGCTTAATCCTATAGCGTAATCATCGCTTATACTGTAGCCTGAAGAATCGTTAGCCAGATAGGCGGTATAGAGCTTCTGTAGCTCTTTATCAAAGTTATCAGATTGGCAGATAAAGGTCTTTTCCTCGGTGACCACCACCCCTGGCAAGCCCTCGGTGAACTGGTTGAACATATTCTCCTTGTAGGAACGGTTGGGTAGCTGCGGCCAGGCGGGAATATCTTTAAGAAATCGGCTCACCAGGGCGCAGGCTTTAACCGGGTCGGTATGCGGCAGGCTGCCTATCATCGTGGGCAGGAAGTTAAATTCTAATCTTTTCATTTATTTTATATACCTGTCTATTATAAGTTTAAGCTTCTTTTTCTGCTTAAGGGGTATCGCCTCGGGCGGTGTTACGATGGCCCTGGCCAGGGCGTTGGCACAACCGCAGTCGCGGCAACCGTCGATTCTACCTACCGAAGACTTTACGATTTGCTTACAGAGCTCTTCCTGCCGGCGCATCGTATCAAGAATTATCTCCACGCTGACCGGCTTTTCGGTTTCGAGCCAGCTATCGTGGTCTGTAGCGCAGGCGATTATGGCGAAGCAAAAAGATTATGAATCTGTATTAGCATCTGATTTAAAACGCGCTGAGGTTATTGATAAGTTATTTCAAGGTGAAGGTCAATTAGGTGGAAACAATTATACACTTGGAATTACAACTTCAATTTTTCTTTATAGTTTTTCTGGAAGCACGGCTGGTTTTTCACCTCGTCAGCATATTGCTTCATTAGGTGCGAGTATACCTGCT
>DAOUMG010000137.1:0-11638 GCA_034411935.1 Dehalococcoidaceae bacterium | reverse complement strand
GGAAAGAACCCCGCTATATATAATGGAAGATTTAACATTGGGAGTGAATATCTGCGAGGACATATGGTGTCAGGATGGCCCGGTGCTAAGCCAGGCGAAAGCAGGTGCTAATCTTATAGTTAACATTAGCGCTTCGCCTTATCACTATGGAAAGTGTGATGAAAGGCGGGAAATATTAAGGAAGCATGCCAGGCCGGGGAACGTGTTTATAGTTTATAACAACCTGGTGGGCGGCCAGGACGAACTGGTTTTTGATGGTAATAGCATGGTTTTGGATAATAAAGGGGAGGTCATTGTAAAGGGAGAGCAGTTTAAAGAAGACCTGATAGTGGTTGATTTGGATATAAAGAGAAAAACTAGAAGAAGCAATTATTTAGAAAAAGCAATAGTAATTTCTAATAAGCTGATACCAGGCGAAAAACCGCTACTGCCGGAACGAAAAACAGAAGAGCACCTGCTGGTAAGCGAAGTATACGATGCCCTGGTGCTGGGCACGCGTGATTATATTAATAAAAACGGTTTTAAGAAAGCCGTCATAGGTATTTCCGGAGGTATAGATTCCAGCCTGGTAGCTACTATCGCCGTTGATGCCCTGGGAGCTTCCAATGTAACCGGTGTTATTATGCCTTCAGGCTATTCGTCACCAGGCAGCATCAAAGACGCAGGTGAGCTGTCTGCTAATCTGGGTATAAAGACGATGGCGATTCCCATAGAGAAGATGTTCAGGGAGTATCAAGAGGCACTGAAGGCGGTTTTTAAAGGAACCCAGGAGGATATTACCGAAGAAAATATCCAGGCGCGTATAAGGGGCAACATCTTGATGGCTCTTTCAAATAAGTTCGGCTGGCTGGTGCTAACCACGGGCAATAAGAGCGAGATGGCCACCGGTTACACCACTTTATACGGTGATCTGGCGGGAGGTTTCGCCGTTATAAAAGACGTGCCCAAGACTATGGTCTACGAACTGGCAGACTACAGAAACTCGCTGGCAACCAGTCCGTTAATTCCAGAAGCCGTTATAAAAAAGGCGCCCAGCGCCGAACTCAAACCGAATCAGCAAGATAGAGATAACCTGCCGCCTTACGAAGAGCTTGACCCAATTCTCCAAGCTTATGTTGAGGAAGATAATAGCATCGAACAGATAGTAGAAATGGGTTATAATATTGAAACAGTAAAGAAAGTGGTTCGTCTGGTTGATTCCAGCGAATATAAGAGAAGGCAATCGCCGCCGGGGATAAAGATAACGCCCAAGGCATTCGGCAGGGACAGGCGGATGCCGATAACCAATGATTTCAGGGTTTAGTCTTCTATGGTACGACTACTTTTCAACCAGCGTCTCGCCAGTATGAATATAAAGACCAGCAGTAATATATCCAGGGCATAGATAAAAAGGGAAAGCCAATCGCTTTCCTTTTTTAAATCGTCTGGTATCGCAAAATGCGGTTCAGTTGCTTTAACTATGAACGAACCGGTCAAGCCGTTAATATCCACCGAATAATCATCAGGGCTACCGCCGGTAATACTAAAGGTAACCAACTTGCTTGAGCCACCGGCGAGAATTACCAGCTGGCTTTCAAAAACTTCACCATTAAGTTTAAGAACCACCTCGTATTCGCCCTCTAACTCGCCGCTGTTTTGTACGGTAATGCTTACCGAGACGGCTTCGCTCTCCTTAACTTCAACGGGGCTAATCACCAGGTTGGATAAAGTAAAGGAAGCCGGCAGGGGAAAACTAGCATTATAGACGACGAACGAACCGGTCAAACCGTTAATATCCACCGAATAATCATCTGGGCTACCGCTGGTAATATTAAAGGTAACCAACTTGCTTGAGCCACCGGCGAGAGTTACCAGCTGGCTTTCAAAAACTTCACCGTTAAGTTTCAGAACCACCTCGTATTCGCCCTCTAGCTCGCCGCTGTTAAATACTGTAATGCTTACCGAGACGGCTTCGCCCTCCTTAACTTCAACGGGGCTAATCACCATGTCGGATAAAGTAAAGGAAGCCGGCAGGGGTTCTACAGGTGACAGTACGGCGTATAGAGACAGGTGGCTGATAGGGATGCTTACATTATTATCGTGCTCGTTGACGCTGCTTTGTAAAAATATATTCCATTGATTGTTACTCTCATTGTAGCTGGCGATTACCAACCTATTTTCGCTGACCGTTGGGGGAATCAGGCTATCGTTGTATTCTATGGTAAGTGACGCAGGCGGACTAAAGGTAGCTCCGGCCGGACCGATATCATAAATATCCCCCAGTATAAAATAGCCATACGGAGGTGGATATAAAGGTGGCTTATTGATAAAAGTAATCTCGGTTAGTGGGTTACCGGAGCTATTGCGGGCCGTAGAATTATCTGAAAAAGAAATGGTGCAGGCACCGTCGCTTGAAGAGGCGGAAGGAAGGAACACCACCCGGCCTATTGGCTCGTACTGAGGCAGATATTGAGTAACCGTAAACCACAGCACAGCTTTGAACCTGGCTTCGACCAGTTCGCCGATAAGTTCATATACCCCGGGAGGGCTGCCCGATGGAAAGAATAGCGGTACTTCTTGAGTTGCCTGGAAGGTTTCTCCCTCTTTAGTGGGGAAGCTATCCAGTGTTACGGTATAGCCGGCATTCAGGGTAAACCGGCTGCCACTCTCGATATGACGGGCGACGACGCGTCCGGTGATATAGGCTTCGGTAGGTGTCAGCGGCAGGTCTTTGGTGCAGGTAGCCTGGCCGGTAACCGTGGCATAGAAAAAGCGGTATGTATGAACCTCTTGCGTATCAAGGGCAATATCATAGCTAAAGGTGAAATAATCAAGCGGATTTAAAGCGTTTGCCGGCTTGGTTACACCGGGAACAAGGTTTGCCAGAACGGCTATGGTGATGAAAATATAAAACAGGAAGCGCTTTTTATTAGTCAATATATTTACCCGCTTATAAAAATGGCTGAATTATATAGCATTACTAACCACTAAGAGATAGCAGCCTGTCCAGCAGTAATTATATAGAATTAGTTCAGGATATGGTAAAACGAGTCCCCTGAGGCGTCTGCTGGCAGTTGATTACTTTACCTACGAGAGCCGGGATATGCTCCGGGCTAATCAGTAAAATGGTAGTACCCCGGCTGGCAATCGTTATATCGTCAGGTCTTTTTTTATCAAGAGCCATCTCAAACTGAACCGAGTCCCCGAACGGTGATGGAGAAGGAATAAGCCTGATACTTATATCGGGGTCTTTAGTTTGCGATTCAAGGGCTTCCTTTAGCTTCTCCGACGCCAGTGCCGTTACCGTTAAGGTGCCGCTATCAATCTTGGTAATGATATCTTTACCGGATACAGGCGGTTTAGGCTCGGTTATTTCAGCCTCTTTTTCTTCAGGCTTGGTAATATCTTCACCGGGTTTTCTTGCCTTTACTTTTTTAGTTTCGGCTACAGCTACGGCTTTACCTGCTTCCTCCTTAAGCTTTTCCTGGCCGGCTTTTTCTTCAGCCCGGCGTAACAACCGCTTCTCTTCGGCAAGTTCGTAGGCAGCTTTGGAAAGTTCCTTGTCTGATTTTATCTTCAATGCTATAAAGACTATCAAAATAACCAGTAATAAGCAGCCGGCGATAAGGCCTATAAGGAGGTTAGTATCAAGTCCGCCGTCACCTCCATCTGAAGAAGGAGCTACCAGGTCCTTGACTTCGAACGAAAGGATAATCCCCTCTATTTCCATCCTGTATGTGCCGATGTCGGTTTTTGATATCGTGATGCTTGCTTCCTGACTGGCTCCGCTTGCCAGCGTAATGCTTTCGGTTGTTTCAGTGTTGCCGTTGACGGTTACGGGAATATCATGCGTTCCTTCGACATCACCGGTGTTTTCAATTACGAACTTTATAACCACCTGCTTGCCCGGGGCTGTCTCCGTTATGGTGAACTCCCAATCTGAGAAAATAAAGGTGGCCTCGATAAAATCCGTTTCAAAAGTTGCTTCTTCAGATGTGGAAAGATTACCGGCGCCATCGGCGGACATTACCTTGAAAGTGTAGGTAGTTGCCGGGTCAAGGTTTTCTATAAGAACCGAATGTTGCGTAACCAGCTCTTGGTCAAGCGGCGTCAGTGTGCCGGGGCTGGCCCAGTAATCCACCTGGCTGGTGGCCGGCTCGTTGGTGGTCCAGTTTATAACGGCGGAAGTTCTGGTGATATCGGTAACGTTAATATTAGATATTACCGGCGGCTCCGTTTCCGATACGAAGTTAGCCGTTATCGTCTTGTCTTCGTCCATAATGATGGTTGTTTGTGCGGTATAGGCATTGGTTACATCTCCCGTCCAGCCGGCGAACGACCAGTTTGCTGCCGGTATTGCCATAACCGTTAACTGGCTGCCCTCGTCGTAATTTCCGGTACCAGGCGGAGGTGAAGTCGTTCCCTGGCCGTTTACCAAAATTGTTAAGCTTACCTGGTTGGCAGGCGGTGGGGGTGTGGTAGCAGAAAGGTTTCTCTGTGTAATACCGCCCGGATTTAAAGTAGTGCTACCCGCATTTAATCCGTTAACGGTAAAACTTATTGAATCTCCGCCTTGGTCGCCTTCAATCGTATTAATCGTTAAACTATAGCTACCCCCACTGGTGCTATCACTAAATTGCCTGCCGTTCATTGTTGCGATTACACTTGTTCCGTCTGGTGCCGATGAGCCATCCAGCATTACCGTCCCGTGGAAAGTCTGTGCTATTGGTGGAACTGCGTAAACTGTATTGGCAGGTATCATAATAACTAAAAGCAATGCTATTAGAACACTTCTTAATATTACTTTCATATTGCCACCCTCTTCACTAACTTGCTTGCCTTATACTTTTATTAAGGATTTATTATCAGAGTAGCCGGGTTTGCCATCTCAACCCAGTAACCATAACCTTCGGTCAACTCGGTAAGGTCGCCGGCCGGTGCTCCCTCTATGGTGGTGAAATAATCCCAGATACCGGTAGAGGCGTCGTAACGCCAGACCGTCGTTACATTGCCGATTATAGCACTCAGTATATCTTCTATAGCAGTTGAGGCAGGGATTACAGGAAGTCCGATTAAATTCCATCCCGCAACGAGTTCTATACTAACGCTGCCGCTATAGGTGGCGTAGCCGATGGGCAGGGTATCTCCCTGGAGGATATCCAGCAGGCTCTGGGCTAGAAGCTCATCGACGCCCTGGGTGAACCATATCTCGTAGGCGCCGTTATCATAGACGACGCAGGGAAAAGCCACGCTGCTCCAGGGGGTAGTGCTGGTGCCGGTAAGCGCACTTGGGTTTGCTACCGTCCAGTTCTGGCCGTCGCCCGAGGTAGCGTAGCCTATAAGGGCGGTTGAGTTATCCAGTATCGCTTTAATGGCAGCCATGCTGGGGTTTACTTCTATAGGCGGAATAGCGTCAGGGTCTCCCAGAAGTAGTACGAATTCATCTAGGAAAGCACCCAGGTCGCCTGATTGAAGTATAGCGAATAGCCCGGGCAGATCAAGGCCGGGTACCTCGTCAAGAATGGCTTGGATATCTGCCTTGGTGATATCCGTTTCTATATGGCTGTACCACATCTCATAGCTGGAGCCTATTTTTACCACGCTGGGAGCGCCCACGCTATCAAGGATGCTGCTGCTATCCCCTGAGAGCACTTCGGGCTCAACTACAGTCCACTCCCAGCCGTTATTCGAGGTAGCGTAGCCGATAACGCTGCGGCTGCCGTCAAAAAGGCTCCACAGTTCGTCGATGCCAAAGTTATTGATATCAGAAAGGATATCTTCCAGGTTCTGCTCGGTTAAATCTGTCTCGCCGCGTGTGTACCACATCTCATAGTCGTCAGAGGCATTTTTAATAACACTGGGGGTAGCCACGCTATCCCAGACGCCGCTGCTTGCGCTATCCAGTACCTGGTCGTTGACAACCGTCCAGCTTCGCCCGTCACCTGAGGTGGCGTAGCCGATAACGCTGCTCATTGATTGTAATAGTGAAATTATGGCGTCTTTTCTATCCTGTTGAGTGCCGCCTAAGCCGGTCAGAATGTCACCCAGTTCTGTTTTGGTAAGGGTGGTCTTGCTATGGGTGTACCACATCTCGTAATCAGTAGGGCTGTTTTTAATAATGCAGGGAGCGGCAACGCTATCCCAGACGCCGCCGCTTAAGCCTGAAAAAGCTTCTGAAGTATCCACGGTCCAGGTAATGCCATCTGACGAAGTGGCGTAGCCGATAACGGTAGCGGTAGCGCTTAAGAAATCGTAAAGAGCGTCTAAATTAACGCCTGAAAGGTGGTTTAGCAGGCTATCTATATCAAGACTTGCTATATCGTTGATAATATCTGCGGTAAGGATATTATCAAGACCATCGGCAATATCGCTGAGGCTAAGATCAGTCCTGGCGTGGGTATACCACATCTCGTAGGAACTGCCGTCTTTAACTACCCAGACGTTGGTTACGTATAGTTCATTCTCAAGGGTGAGCTCGCCGGAATACTTGGTAAACGGCACGGCAGCCTGGACGGGTGGAGATTGATAGGAAATACAAAATGGCAGCAAGCTAAAGGTGATAAAGATTATCGCCAGAAAGATTAGCTTTATCCTGCCGCATCTCATCGAGATATCTCCATTCGGGCAAGGAAATACAGGTAATATAAGTATATTAGTCTCTTCACCGGCTTTTAAATAATATTTCCTATTGATTTATACTTATACTATATTACCACCAATGACAATAGTATGTACTAAAGTGTTAATAAGTGACAACAGGCTAGCACCGATACATTACGTTGTCAAGATGTAATAAGTACCGTTGCAATAGGGGGTATAGTATCGGTAAACAGTGTTGAACTCTCTTGTAATATTTGACAATGGTCAAAATGTTAAAGCTTTACTATATGGGTAATACTATCATAGTTATAACAGGCTGGCACTATCATGGAGGATATTAATCATAAAACGAGAGGAGGGCAGTGAAATGCCACCCTCCTCTCGTATAACAAGTGGGGCTCTTCGTAAGAGCTTTAAGCTGTCTTGTGTCTCCTGACAAGCTGGATGCTTACGAGTAGCAGCAGAAGACCTGGAAAACCGAATACCAATAGGTGGAACCATTTCGCCTGGGATTCCATCTCCTCGATAGCAGCCCATACGTTCTGGGCTGAAATGGCGAGTAGCAGCACACCTAAAAGACCTATCAGCCACTCGTACCAGGTTATTGATATATTACGGCTGCGTGTCCACATACAAAGCCAGGTAAGACTACCGGCGATAATGGCGCCCATAAAAAACCAGGGCCAGGGTTGATCTATAAAGTGCATACATAACCTCCTTATTTATGATACATACAACCTTATACTTTGGTGGTATTATACATGCCATGTATCTTGGGTTCTTCGTCCCACCATTTATTGTAGAAATCTGCCATCTCCTGGGTCACGTTGACGTAATCCATCGGGTCAACACCTATCTGGTAGACGCCCTCATACATACCATAGCCAAAGACATCGTCCAGGTTCTTCAGGAAACCGTTAAAGAACGAGGTCTTTGAGACCAAAATATTGACCATATCATGTACCGTGCCGAACTGTTTATGAGAGAACGGGCAGGATGCCATGCACATACCACAACCAGTAGAGATGGTTGACCACCAGTCGCTGCACAAAGCGAAGCTGAAGGGGTAGCAGTTCTGGCCCGGTTGGTTAAAAGGGAAGTATGGGCTTTCCCAGCTGGGGTCTTCGTTTTCCCTATCAAGCGCGATAGGTGGGCAGATCTGGGCGCATTTCTTACATTTGCGGCAGTATTGCCAGATGCCGAAATCAACCGGATTGGTCGGTGCTAACGGCAGGTCGGTAACGATGGCAAAGCAGCGCTGCATAGCACCCAATTCTGGCGATATATAGTTCTGGTGCATCCGGCTGGCCTCGCCACAACCGCTATAGACAGCCATGCCAGAGTGAACCTTCCACGTGTTGTCACCGGCGCCAAGACCCAGGTAGCCCAGCATCCAAAGGTAGTTTGACAGGCCAGCGTTTAGGATGCGGCCATAGGAGTAACCCATCATCACTGCCCCCTCCGCCAGGGCGGTAGGCATGCGTCTGATAAGTTCCTCGGACATGGGTACCGTTAGGGTTAGGACATACTTGGCTTTGTTAGGACACACCAGTGCATTGGATCTTACTTCGCCATCTTCTCTTTCTTCAAATAGGCTGTATTTACCACTCATCCTCTTGAAGAACATCTTCTTTACCCTGGAGTCAACCTCGCAGGCACCGACCACGGCAGCACCTCGGAGTTTGGCACAAACACGTAACATCTTGACGTTCTCTTCGGGGGTACCCTGATATCTAGGAACATCGATGGGCGGGTTGGCTCGCTGTCCGTATTGTTTGTAGGTTTTAACGCTCCTATAGCCAAGGAAACCGCTGTCAATGCCCTCACGAGTCAAAGCATCGTAAAGACCGCGGCCGCGGAAGTCGTAGCCAGGTACATTGTCTCTTATGCACTGGGCTTCCCGGTTAGATCGATTCTGGTTCTGGGCGGCAACATGCTCTGCACCGAACATAGCTACTTTAGAAGCGTTTACGCCATTGGTATCATAATCAAACTGGTCATAGATATTCCAGTCCATCTCCTGGGTCATGTTGGGAATTTCGTTTTCCTTAACCCACCAGGGCCGGGACCAGTTTGATTCTGGGGCTGATAAAACCTCATCAAGGTCGTGGAACACAGGCGATGTCGCCGCCAGAGCACCCAGTCCGGCAGCCCCGAAACCTAGAGCTTTCATAAAATCTCTACGTGTAACTGTAGAGTGCCATTTATTTACAGGCATATAAACCTCCTTTTATTAAATTCGGTCTTTCCCGAGCGCCACCCGGTCTATCCCGAGTGCCAAAAATCATCTTATACCTCCTAATATAATGAATGTACAAAATATAACCTGCGTATAGTTTAATATAGATTATAAATAAAACACGAATAAATATTAAATAAACTTTATATAATACCAGTTTGAGTATAGCATTAACATAGAAACCGTCAATCCGTATTTATGCTTAAATTTAGTAGTACTAATGGCCTAAAACTAATATAAGGTTAGGAAAACTTACATCACCGCGAAGAAACGAGGATTAAAGAAAGATAGGAGTTAGTAAATATCGGAGCTTACTTCGGGACTGGCGAGACTATGCTTATGAATAATATGCCTGTCTTAAATCATGTGCCTTGAAAAGTGCCTGGTTTTATAACATGGTCTAGAGTTCAATCAATGAATCAATATCAGGTATGCCGTACGTTCTTTCACATAAATGGCATTCGTAGCAACGGTTCTTACAGTTCTTTAACCTCTGCTCTAAAACCTTGCCCTTTGAGGACATCCAGACGTTGTTTCTCAAATTGTTTTTAATGTAGTCAACATCCGGTCCTGACGGCGAAACGATGCCAACACCTAATAACCATGCATGTACCGGCTCTAGACTGTATTTTACTATCTCCGAAAATGATTTAACTGCATGTTGAATTAAACCGCCGTCGACGTACCATCCGAATTGCAGACTTTCAGGGTTTGGATATGGTATGAATTCGGTAAGTCTGCCGCTATGTTTGAATATATCGACCAGCTCGGCGTATTCGTTGAAGGTATCAATACTGGCCCAGAGGCAGTTGGTACCGGAACGCGGTATGATACTTTTACCGAATGAATCTTTCCACCTTGTACAAGATTGCGTCCCCAAATCAGTCCAGTAATCAATCTGCCTGTGATATATCTGAACATCATCATGCTCTCTCTTAAAGGGGCAGGAAGGGAGGCAATCTTCATAGACCAGCAGGCAGGTCTTTACATACTTTTCTGGAAACTTATTCTTATAGTTGTCAACTACTTCCTTTATCCTCTTGAGCTCGTCCATATTCCTGTTGAGGGAACGGTCCAGCTGGATAACGTTGTAACCCAGGTACAGGTAATCAAGCACCTGCTGGGCGGTCGAAACCTGCTGGTTGACGGTGTTCTTCCACTTCATCTCGGGGAACCTCTCCCTGAGGAAGCCGGCCCTTATCATGTGGTTGTTGGCCAGCGTACAGCTCCTTAAGCCTCTATCGTAGAACCCTCCGAGCCAGTCAAGGAAGGCATCCAGTACCTTGTTATCCTTGCTGTAGAATAACTCGACCGGTATGTTGAGCTGGTTTATGGTCAGGGATATCTCTATGCCGAACTCATCCTGAATCTTAAACAGGTTGTCCACCTGTTCGTCGGAAGCCTCGACGCCCATCACATTGCCGTAGGCTACCTGGTGGGTTTTCTGGCAGTCATCCCAGATTTCCTGCTCTTTGTAGCTATACCTGAATACCTTGCCGAAGTAGATATCGTATATCTCGTCTTTAAACTGCTGCGGCGTGTTTTTTATGGCTTCATAGTATAATGACGGGTGAGACCAGTCATCGTAATGGGCTATGGAAAACCTTTTTTCTAGATTCATTGTCCGGTTCTTTATAAGCTTTTAAAGAGATTAATAAACTTTTAGTTATTAAAGCTCGATAAGACAATAACAATATTCGTACTAAAATTCAAACTAAATATAGATAAATAAGGTTTATATGAGACTATTTATGATGCGCAATTTTAGTGGCGACCCCAGGGGGATTCGAACCCCCGATCTCCACCGTGACAGGGTGGCATGTTAGACCGCTACACCATGGGGCCTTTAAAACACTATTAAATCTAACAGGAATGATTGGTATGTGTCAAACCGAAGTAGCGTATTGTTTCAAAGTTAGTGATGTGCTATAATGGCGGCGATTTTTAAAGACCGGAGGAACCCGAAAATAGCAGTAACCAAGAAAAAAATAGCTGAAAAAAGGCAGAATGAGAAAGCTTTACTTGAAGCAGTTGAAGAGGGCCAAAGAGATTACGAATTAACTCTGATTGTGAATCCTGAACTTAGCGAGGATAGCTATAGTTCTCTACTGGGGAAAATAACCAAGGAGATACAAAGAAAAGGTGGTGAGGTTACCAAGGTGGAGCAGTGGGGCAAGAGGAGGATGGCATATCCTATAAAACGCTTCTTAGAAGGTATCTATACCTTGTTAACCATAAAAGCAAAACCTTCTTCTACCGGGGAGCTGATAGCTAGCCTTAGAATAAATGAAGATGTATTGCGGTATATGCTGATCAGTATTGAGGCGTGCTAGTATTTCTCCTGGATAAAGAAATAGTTCGCTTCGGGAAGTAAAGAGGTCTCTAAAATGGTTAGCTTGAACAAAGTAATGGTTATCGGGAATATCGGCGGAGACCCGGAAATGCGTTTTACTCCCAACGGACATCCGGTAACATCGTTTCGGGTAGCTACAAACTGGATATTCGCTACCCCGGAAGGTGAACGTAAGCAGGAGACGGAATGGTTCAATGTGGTTACCTGGAACAGGCTGGCCGAGCAGTGTAACCAGTTCCTGAGCAAGGGTAGGCTGGTCTATGTTGAAGGCAGGTTGAGAACACGCTCATGGGAAGGACAGGATGGGCAGAAACATTTTAGAAGCGAAGTAATTGCTAACAGGGTTACCTTTCTGGATAGGCAGGGACAGGCGCCTATTTCTGAATCAGAAGAAAAGACAGATGATGAAAATATCCCCGGCGATATAGAACCTGACGAAATACCTCTTTGAAAAGATATAAAAGAAT
>DAOUMG010000136.1:0-17455 GCA_034411935.1 Dehalococcoidaceae bacterium | reverse complement strand
AGCGCTGCGCATCCTTAAATGTTATCGCCGGGCTATCGTCCTTACCGCCGGTGGCCTGGCTCTGATGCGCCTCTGCCTCCAGCTCTGTTGGGGCGAACCGCTAATTAACCTGATATTCTCTATGCTGGGAACTATCTTCTTCGTCTTGTTCCTGGCTACTTTCTTGGACTGGGTTCGTGTCAGGGGACGCCATGCCGTACAGTACTTCATCATCGGCCTTGCCCTGGGCATACTGCTGGATACCGCCATCCATGGTGCCTTCGCCAGCTATGATATAGTCTGGCAGGCAGACCTGGTGCCTATCCTGATAACGCTGGCGCTGATATTACTTCAATTCTTATTTCTGGCCGGTATTTTACTAACTATAGACCTTGATGCTTTCGGTACGGCCTCCGGCGCCGCCAATAAATCATACGCCTGGGTGGCTATCGGGCCGTTCCTCTTCCTGGAACTGATGGCCTTCTGTAATATCGCCCGTCTGGCGGTACTTACCGGTTGGTCTTTCCACGTCGCTTTCGGCTGGGTTATGTTAAGTCAGCTAGCCGTAATAGTGCTTTTAGTATGGCTCTTTAACAAAGGTTTTAAGAACTGGCTGCCTGCCGTCCTCGTCAGCGGACTATTTTTACTGGCAACTACCGCTATCGCCAATCCTCACCAGACCTGGCTTGCCGCCCTTAACCAATTCATAGGTCAGCTTTCGGCAGTCTTATTGCTTGTTTTTATACTTCTGGCTATCAGTGAGCGTACTAAGAGCGGACGTTTCTCAAGCGTCATCGTGCCCAACGGTATCGGCATGATTTTGCTGGCGGTACTGCTTCTGGGCTACTATGCCGTTTACCAGATTAGCCTTCCCTATGAAAATACTATGATTGAACCTATAGCCGGACTGATAATAGCTATATGCGCTATCGCTTCATATAAGGCTATAGGGCAGAGCGTTAAGATACGGTTTCGTACCTTTCTGGTACCCCTTTTAGCATCAATCCTCCTTATACTTCCACTGGCCGGCATAGCTGTCTGGCAGGAACCTGAAACGGAAACTGGTAACGGATTTCCGCTGCGTATTATGACCTATAATCTACACAATGGATTCAATACAGATGGCTTTCTCGATATGGAGGAGCTGGCTTCCGTAATTGAACAGAGCGACCCTGATATCGTTGCCCTTCAGGAATTATCACGCGGCTGGCTGATAAGCGGGCGGCTGGATATGCTTTTCTGGCTATCTCAACGTCTGGATATGCCCTATGTCTCAGGTCCGACCGCCGACTCCTTCTGGGGTAATGCCGTTCTCAGCCGTTATCCTATCGTTGAATATAATAACTACGAGCTACCGCCCCGCGACCTTTTTATCCTGCGCGGTTTTACCGAGGCTATCATAGATATCGGCGGCCAGAACTTGCGTATTATCGCCACCCACTACCACCATCTTGAAGATGGTTCGGAAATCCGAATGCAGCAATCATCTGCCATTTTAGATTTCTGGAAAGGTTCGGGCAACACGATAATTCTGGGTGATTTTAACGCTGAAACCGATTCACCTGAAATAGTAATGCTTCTTGAAGCCGGCCTCATTGACGCTGCCGCTCTAATACAACCGCCTGATGATTATACCTTCCGTTCCGACGACCTCTACCAGAGGATTGATTACATCTGGTTATCGCCCGACCTTGTATCGGGACAGGTATATATTCCGCAAAGTCAGGCTTCTGACCACCTGGCGGTTATCGCCGATGTCAACAGGCGAAACTAAAACTATCTTCACGCCTGCCTATCATTTATTGTATGCCAGCCAGATTTGTTGCTACCGCAGAAGCTCTTCTTTTCATTCTTACCTACCAGCTAGTTTACTCCGGAAATAACAGTGCGCTCCGTTAAAAGAGCGCACCATCCGTGCTTACTATATATCTTTATCCCTCAAGCGGGAGCGTACTGAACCTTCTTGTACATGAAGTACCTGAGTATAACAGCCAGTATGATAAGCAGTCCGATTAGAATAAACACATTGAGGGCAATATCCGACCAGCCTTCACCGCGCTGGCTTATAGCCATCAGCGGGTCTACCAGGTAATAGGTAGGGAATATCCTGCCTATCCACTGCGGTATTTCGGGAAAAAGGTAGATGAAAGCCGGGGCGTAAAGTAGAAGCCCGACCATCTTAAAGATAGCCGTCAGGGCATTCAAATCCTTTAAAAAAGTACCCATCAGCAGGCCTACCATAGACGCCATCAGAGCGCCGAGGAACATTATGCCCAATAGAAGCAGCGGGTTGGCACCGAATACCTGGTTCATCACCAGTATTATAATACCCATAACCATACTCAGGATAACTCCCATAATCCCCTTGGATACGAATACATCTGTAATGCTTGCCGGAGATACTATCAACGCATATAAGGTCTTTTTCTGCTTTTCCTCTATCAGTGAACTGGCCGGCACTATCATCCCGCCCATTACCAGGGCAAGAAGAACTATAAACGGTAATATCCTGTCGCTCCAGGGCACCGCCTCTTCGTCGCCCAGAGGTACAGATTCTATAGTTACCGGTACTTCCTGTCCGGCTACCTGCCTGGCGGCATCGGCTATCGCCGCCGGTATTATCATGCGGTTTTTAGCCAGGCTTTCCCCCCAGACATAGGCGCTTATCTCAACCGCTTCCCCGTTTACCACCGAAGCATCGAAGCCGGCCGGCAGTAAAACACCCATATCTACCGAGCCGTTTTCCGTCGCCTGTTTAAGCTCGCTGCCGCTATCGAAATGCTTTACATTTACCGAGTTGGCCTCTTCAAGCAGGACGACTACCTGCGAACTGCCTTCGTCATATACTCCCAGCTTTGGCTGCTCTGAGAATATGGTACCGAAGAGTAGCGAAAAGACAAGCGATATGGCGATGGGTCCCAATACAGCCCAGCCGAAGAAAAAGCTCTTATATCCCTGGGTAAGTTCCTTACCCAGCAGTACGCCCGTTCTCTTTACGCTCACTTAAGTTTCCTCCCTAGGGCAGTGATGCCGCCCATAAATAAGACTATGTTAACCGCTAGAAGTATCAGCAAATTGACGCCGACATCACCCCAGCCGGCGCCCAGGTTAGCCGCCTGGTGCACCGTATCCGCCAGGTAATAGCTGGGGATAAACTTTCCCCAGCCTGTTATCACCCCCGGTATCATGATACCGAAAGCGGGAATCATCAGTATTATCATTACCACCACGCTCCAGCCCAGGGCAGACATCGCCCCTTTGGAAATAGAAGCAACTAAGAAAGCAAATCCGGTAACCATTACAGCTCCTAAAAGTAGCGCCGTCAGCATTATCAGCGGCTGGGTGTTCAAGCCGCCCACCAGCGCCATGAATAACACCGCCTGTATAAAGGCGAAGCCGACACCGAAAATAGCTTTACTGATAAACAAATCCTGCGCCTTCATAGGCGTTACCAGCAGGGCTCGCGCCGTGCCCGTCTCCACCTCTTCCGTTATCAGGGCGGTCAGCCCCATCGCCTCGGTCAGCACTATCAGCAGGGCGAAAAGCGGCTTCATCCTGTCCTTGATAGGTATCTGCTCGCCCAGCATATCGGGGCCCAGTATTTCGGCAGAAACGGTTATCATGAGCGGTTGCCCCGTCTGGATATAAGCCAGTTCCCTTATGAGAGCCGTAATGGCATCCTGTATCTCAACCAGGCTGCCCGGCGGGTAGTAGACTTTTATATCCGGTTTCTGGCCGGCGGCGAACTGCTCCATGATATCCGCCGGCAGTACGATACCGGCAGTGTAGTTTCCCTCCTCAACCGCAGTTACCAGCGCTTCCTCGGTATCAAACTCATCCACGGCAATGCCTTCTTCGGCCATTATCTGCTGAAATACGGGCGGTACAACAGGAGCATAAAGCGCCAGCTCCAACTCCTCGTCGACAGTACCTGGCATTAAAAGATAGATAGCTATATATGCCACGATACCAAAGATAGTCATCATACCGAACAGCCTGTTGCGCATGAAAAGGAATAAATCCTTTTTTACCAGGATCTTTATAGCATCGGTATTCATTCACTCAGCCTCCGCCCGGTAAGCTTTATGAATATATCCTCCAGCGTCGCTTCCTCGCTGTGGACGGTGACCACCTTCTCGCTGCTGAAAAGTTTCTCTACTTCTTTAGCCGTATCATTCGTATCCATATAGATTTCCCTGCTTTCCAGCTTACCGCCTTTGGTAGAGATTTTAGCCTTAAGCGCCCTCTTACCATACTGCTGCTTCAGGTTATGCGGCGTATCCAGCGCCACTATCTTGCCGCTCTCCATGAAAGCCACGTTATCGGAAAGCTTATCCGCCTCCCACATATCATGGGTGGTCAGAAATATGGTGGCTCCTCGCTCCCTCTCCTCCAGGATTATATTTCTTATAGATTCCGCGGAAACCGGGTCCAGCCCCGAGGTTGGCTCGTCCAGGAAAAGTACCTGCGGCTTGCTTACCAGCGAGCGGGCTACCATAAGACGTTGCTTCATGCCCTTTGAATAGTTGCTTACCTTATCTTTTTCCCTACCGTCCAGCCCTACCCGCTTCAGCAAAGCGAAGGCATCAAAACCTTTCACGCCGAAAAGCCTGGCAAACAGTTCCAGGTTCTCCACCGCCGACATCTGCTCATAGAGATTGGTCTGCTCGAAGCAGACGCCGATTTCCTTCTGCACCTTCTCCGGGTCCTCGGCGACATCCATTCCCAGGATTAACGCCCTGCCTTCCTTTGGTTTGAACTGCCCGGTTAACATCTTTACGGCGGTCGTCTTGCCGGCGCCGTTGGGGCCCAGGAATCCCAGTATCTCGCCTCTGGCGACATTGAAATTGATATGGTCAACCGCCAGCATGTCCCCATATGAATAGGTAAGGTTTTCGGCTGAAATGGCATAGTTGTTCTCGGTCATTTGTCCTCCCTGTTAGTCCAGCTTGATTTCTTTCTTATATAAACCATAGTAAAACAGGTTATTTAGTTCTTTTATAAGTTCAAGGTTCTTTTTAGGCTCTTTGAAAATATCCATATGAACGTCCATACCTTTACTGATTATATCCAGATACAGAAAAAGCGCCTCAGCGGACTTATTCTTATCTATATAGCCCTGTTCCCTGCCTTCTTTAAATATTTTTTCCCAGTTGCTTTTTACATCATCCTGATACGCCTCATTTATAAAGTCAGCAAGTTCCGGGGAGCTGAAGGCATACTTTTCAATCAGCTCCTTGTCGTAATCGTTGGCAATTTCTATTTTATCCAGCGTTATCATCCTTATTTTTTCGGGAAATGGCTTATCAGAGTCTATGATACTTCTATATTTACTGTATTTATCAATTACTATCTGCTTGATAACCTCGCAGGCAAGTGAGTTTTTATCCCCGAAGTGGTTATATATCGTTGCCGGTGAAACATGCGCTTTACCGGCTATTTCGGCAATGCTTACTTTCTTTATACCGCGAATCCTGAATAGCTCAAGCGCCGCCCGCCTGATGCCTTCTTTCTTCCTCTGTCTCCTGCGTTCAAATCCGTCCAAGTTAATACCTTTTTATATAATATAGAGTATATTATTACATTATTTTTAGTATTGTCAATACTTTATTCTCTAATTTATAAGTCTTCTTACTACCTAAGTTGTACCTAAATTTACAAAATATCGCCATCGGGCTACAATTATTCAATCTTGAAATCTTTATAAACGGTAGTTACGATGGCGATAGTACCTAATATTCGCGGAACAAAAAGGAAGAAGTACCTGGTTCAACACCGCCTTTCTATATTCGAGAGGGTTTTTGATAAATATATAGAGGGCAAGGTTAGTGCCAAACATGTAACCTCCAGGGGACGCAAACTTCTGAGCATATCCAAAACCAAGCACGCCGCCGTCAGGTCTAAAAAGAAGCGCTTTAAATACTCTAAATAGCCTGTCTCTATATCTGTATAGATGCCAGAGGTTTTCTTTTTAAGTAATACCAGCTGTCGCTTCGTCCTTATTTCAAAGCATCTGCCTGTATTTTATAATTGTTTACAATATAGCTAACTTGTGATATAAGTTATTATGATTTTAACAGTGATATGGGCATAGCCGGACTGATTATCGGTATCCTGAGCCTGATAGGAATGGCGGTAGCTTTTATTCCTTTTCTGGGCTTTCTTAATTGGTTTAACATTCCGTTCGCCCTAATCGGCCTGGCGCTTTCTATCACCGGCATTGCCCTCGATAAAGAACGCAACCCCGGTATAGCCGGGGCAATTCTCTGTAGTTTCGCCATTACCGTCGGCGCCTTTAGATTGATTATCGGTTTCGGCATCCTTTAATCTGGTCGTAATAACAAGAGAAGGCGGGGCAAGATTATGGATGATTCAAAAGAAAGGCCCTCGAATCAAACAGATACCTCCTGGCAGGATGACCAAATACTTAAAAAAGTAGCTGTGGTTGTCCGTACTCCCAACTGCATCCTTGACGGTTATACCTACTGCCTTAAACAGCAGCGTCTACTTGACTCCTTGAATAACGGCTTTGTAACTAATATAAAAAAGGTCGGTACCGACTTCCTGCCTCTGGCCGATGTTAAAGTTTCACTATCTAATGAAAAAACGGAGTCTTTATCATTTACCTACATAAGAAAAACAAACATCCTGTTTATCGGTGAAAAGGATACTCGCAAGGCAGTTGATGAACCTCCTAGAGATAAACCGATAGTCTATCCTATGCGCAAGAAAAAGGCTATTGCTGCTAGAGTCCATATGCCTCCATATACACTAACCGGCAGTATGTACAGCGAAACCTGGGAACAACTGGTTGACGCTCTGAACAGGGAAGATTTATTTTTACCTCTTACCGATGCCGAGGTATCGCCCGTTCTAGATAGCGGCGAGAGCAAGTTCAGGTTCCTTGCGGTCAACAAGGACCAGATAGTATATGTAGGCAGTATCTAGTTAATCTTTACTTGGGTTTAGCCGACCACTTTTCGGCCAGGTTGCCCGCCCAGGGCACTTTATACATATCCCCCTGGTAGGCTTTTACCATCAGTACTACCCACAGTATGAATCCTGCTACTCCTGCGATAGCAGCTATTGTCCAGCCTATTATAGGTATCCAAAATATAGAAGAGAGAATAGAAAGACCGCCGAAAATTATTATAGATTGCATAGCGTGGAAGCGGATGAATTTATTCTCCTGCTCAAGAAGGATGAATACCAGGCCTGTTATCCAGCCGACCAAATAACAAAGCAAGCCAGCTACATTTTCCTGAATTCCCGTTGAACTTTTCGCCATCTGCCTTCCCTCTCTTTAGGATATTTTTATAAGGTTATCTCATGGAATACCAGGTGTCAACAGTTTTAAATGCTTTTCACTACCTAAACCGGCTATTGCTTTTGAATCTTTTCAATTCTGTATTGGGTTTTACCCATCGGGGCTTCTATGGTTATGGTATCGCCCTGTTTCTTGCCAATAATTGCTTTACCGATCGGCGAAACGCTGGATATTTTCCCATTAACGGGGTCTACCTCTCTGGGAGTAACAATGGTATAGAGTACCTCTTCGTTTGCTGTTAAGTCCTTAAGAACCAGAGTATAGCCTATACCCGCCTTTTGCGTATCGCTACTTTTTTCTTCAATGATAACCGCCGATTTTATAGCCGCTTCCAGCTCCCTGATACGGCCATCTATGTGGCTGCACTGTTCTCTAGCGGCTTCCAGCGGGGCGTTCTCGCGGAAGTCTTTATCGGCGGCCGCTCTGCTTATCTCTGCTACAATCTCAATCCGCTTCTTTTTAAACTCCGAAAGTTCTCCTTTTAGCTTTTCAAAGCCCTGGCGGGTTACTCTGGTAACCTCAACCGTAATGCTCGTCATACTGGTTTTGCTACAGTATTTTTTCTTAGCCTTTAAATGAACTGACAGATTGCTCTTTAGCCATCCTTCTTTAACAGCAAAACCAAAGAAAGCTTTTAACGGCTTTAGTTTCTGCTCAACATCGTCATCCGTCGATGACAACTGCTGAGCATAACCGGCAACATCTGGCGCCGTTAACGCCGATAGCAACCGCTCCCTGCCGTACCATTGGACGAAACGCCAGATAGCCCTCTGCTTTAGCTCTTTTTCCTCCAAAGGCAGCGTCGCCAGATAATAACTAACCGCCTCGCTTAATACATAATCATTATCTTCTTTCATCTACTTTTTCCTTATCTGCTTCCGAATGAAAAGGTGCTTTAATCAAACGACCAAGGCTGTTAAACATCTTTTTCCCGGCTAGCCTAATTATCAATTTACCATGCCCGTCAAAGCTCAAGCCTTCATCCTCAAGTAACTCATCAATTACGCCATCTCTACTTATCATACTAAATAATTCTTCAAGCTGCTTATCATTGAGCTTCTCATAAAAGACACGCGCCACGCTACCAAGTTTGATGTCCCTGCCAAATTCCTTCTTCCATGCTCTTTGATAGCCTGACAGCGCCCTTGCCGAGAGGTCATCTTCCCTGATAGCTTTGTTCAATCTTGCAGCCGCCATCTCGGCGGCAATGAGCCCGAAATAGATACCACCTCCTGTGGTCGGCTTTGTCTGGCCGGCGGCATCACCTACCACCAGTAACCTTCTGCTATAGGTCCTTGGTAAAGTTTTTATCGGAATACGGCGATAACCTGCCTGACCGCTTTCCCCTGTAATTTTACCCTGTTCTATAAGTCTGTCTAACAATCTGCTTAAATGCTTTTTCGGATTCTTCCGTACCAGCAACCCCAACCGGGCTTTGCCTTCTGAATATGGCGCCAGCCAGCTGAAGAATCCCGGTGCTATCTCACGCCCCGTATAGACTTCAATACCGTTATCTTCTTCTAATGCTACTTCTGTTTGAACTCCGATAACTGAATCTTCTATGCTGCCCAATTTTAAGCTATCTATAAACTTCTGGTTGAAACCGCAGGCGACTACAGCTGCCTTAGCCTTTTCTTTCTTTTTTCCTTCTACTCCCTCATAAGTCACTTCTACGGCGTCTCTACCAATATCTATACTATTGACGGAAGCACCCAGTACGTATTCGGCACCAGATGCTTTAGCCTTACCAGCCAGATTTAAATCAAAAGCTGCGCGGTCAATCAGGCAGGCTTGAGTTTGCCGTCGCCAAAGTCTAATTTTGTTGCCCTTTGGTGAATATACACTGGAACCGTTTAATCGCTTGATAACGAGACTCTCATCTATAGCGAATCGCTCCAGACATCTGCGGCTTATAATCCCGGCGCAGCAAACATCGCCGCCCAGCTCTGGCTTCTGCTCCAGCACAGCTACGTTCAATCCGCATTGAGCCAGCTTCGCCGCCGTATGGCTACCGGCCGGTCCGCCGCCGATGACGATTACGTCCCTCAAATCATTGCCATTACTAGACACCGATAATCCATACCGCTTGAATTCTACAGACAGTTTAGGAATTCTAGCCGTTCTTTATTTCTTTATCTCGGTATGCTGGTTAACGAAATCTATTATTTTTTCCAGGTTAACCAGTCCGATTATTTTGCCGTCCTGATAAACCGGTATCTGATGGATACTCTTTTCATTCATCTGTTGAACGATACTTAAAAGATTTTCTTCCGTACTGGTAGCGCCCAGCTTCTCAATAGGAACGGCAGAATCTTTAAGCTCCGTCTTTCCCCTGTCCTGTCCGCCTGAAGCGCCTGCCTTTTTCAAATCCACTATTGCCGTTACCACGCCCTGGTCAGTTAATAAAATACAGCTATTCTTATTATTAGAAGCGTAGTCTTTAAGATAGCCATCTATAGTGGTCTCTTGCGGCACTTTAACGCAATCCATCTCCATTACCTGCGACACGTTAAAACCCTTTAACATCTGCTGCAAGTTAAGCTGATGATAGCTGCTTCGGGCGGCACCCTCTACGAACCAGCCTATCAGAGCCAGCCAGACTCCCGCCAGAACATCTCTTGTTATAAAGATTATGACAACACCGCCGGCAATAATTGAGAGACCGACACCGCGTCCGACATAGCTGGCGATTACCGTTGATTTCCTGTAGTTACCACTAAGACGCCATATGATAGAGCGGAATACCCTGCCGCCGTCCAGCGGGAAGCCGGGCAACAGATTAAAAACAGCCAGCACCATATTTATCCATGCCAGCCAAAGGGCGACGGCGGCCACCTGGTCTACGGACTCATTGAAAACCAGATAGGTAACACCGAAGATTCCCGCCAGCACCACGCTTATTAGCGGTCCGGCGATAGCCATCTTGAATTCGGCGCCGGGGCTCTCTGCCTCTCTGGTGCTCTGGGCGGCACCGCCGAAAATAAACAGGGTGATGTTTTTTATTGGAATGCCGTTAGCCTGCCCTACCAGGCTATGCGCCATCTCGTGGATTAAGACCGAGGTGAAAAACAGAACAGCCGTTACCAGCCCCATAATCCAGTAGATATATTGTTCCTGTTCCGGCAGGTTTTCAGGGAATACCTGTAAAGTCAGGAAGGTAGATATTATTATGAATATAATAAACCAGCTGAAGTGTATCTGGAATTTTATCCCCAGTATCCTGCCCAGGCTTATCGTTCCACCCATTTATATTTTATCCTTTTATTATTAACATTTATCGGTAGATATGCCCAGGTATTTTTGGGCAATATCCATAGCACAGAAATCACCGCACATGCTGCAGGCAATGCCGGATGATGAATGTTTTTTATGGAACTTGCGTGCCTTCTGCGGGTCAAGAGAAAGTTTTATCTGCTGCTCCCAGTCCAGTTTCTGTCTTGCCAGAGCCATTTGCCTATCCCTATCGGCAGCTCCTTTTATCCCCTTGGCGATATCGCCGGCATGGGCGGCGATGCGTGAAGCGATGACTCCCTGCCTGACATCCTCGACATCCGGCAGCCCCAGGTGCTCGGTAGGCGTTACATAACACAGGAAATCGGCACCACTGGCGGCGGCAACTGCGCCACCGATGGCGGCCGTAATATGGTCGTAGCCGGCGGCAATGTCTGTTACCAGCGGTCCCAGTACATAGAAAGGTGCCCCTTTACAAACCGATTTCTGTATTTTTACATTGGCTGCTATCTGGTCAAGCGGCAGGTGCCCCGGTCCCTCTACCATAACCTGGACGCCGGCCTGCCTGGCTCTTTCCACCAGCTCACCGGCTACCAGTAGCTCTTCAAATTGCGCCTGGTCCGAGGCGTCCGCCAGGCAACCCGGCCGCATACCGTCTCCCAAACTCAGGGTAACATCATATTTTCCGGCTATTTCCAGCAAGCGATCATAGTTTTCGTACAGAGGATTTTCACATTCGTTATAAGCCATCCAGCCGATAATGAAAGCTCCCCCGCGAGAGACCACATTGGTTACCCGCCCTTGCTTTTTTAGCTTCTCTATTGCTGAAATGGTTACCCCACAGTGAACCGTGATAAAATCAACGCCGTCCCCGGCATGCTCTTCAATAACCGAAAACAGCTCGTCGATGCTCATTTTTACTATCGTGCCATGTTTCTCTATAGCCTCGATGCCCGCCTGATATATAGGCACCGTTCCCACCGGCAGCTTACTACCGGCTACTATAGCCCTCCTGATAGTCCTGATATCACCGCCGGTGCTCAAGTCCATGACGGCATCGGCACCTGCCGAAATGGCTGCTTTCAGCTTTTTTAGTTCCGTCTTAACATCGCCATAGTCCGTAGAAGTACCTATATTGGCGTTTACCTTGGTGGTGATTTCCTTGCCGATAGCATAAGGCTTAAGGTTTTTATGGTTTATATTTGCCGGGATAACTATTTCGCCCGAAGCAACACCGTTTAGAATAACGCTTTCTGCCACACCTTCGTGCCTGGCAGCCGCCTTCATTTGCGGCGATATAGTTCCTTTTTTAGCCAGTCCCAGTTGTGTCATTTATCCGCCTTAAAAAAATAAAACCAAGGGCTTCGGCTCAGCTTCAGACCTTGGTCTTTTAGATAAGCCGCTTCCCTACGCTCGCATTACCGAGGTCAGGTAGGAGGGTTGGCGGTCAGCCGCCTCTCAGCCTCACCGGCACCCCTAGCGGTTATGTAATATATTAATAATTAATATAACACAGCCCTGTATTTATTGTAAAATAAGCAAATTACTATGATGGAACAGCTTATTCTTGGCGCCCGTCGGCTCGGTATTGTTATAAGTCCGGAGCAGCTGGATAGGTTTGAAATTTACTATAACGAACTTATCCTCTGGAACTATAAGATTAACCTCACCGCCATTACCGATTACGTAGAAGTTCAGCTGAAACACTTTCTTGATTCGCTTACCGTAACTATAGCAGGCAAAGATTTAAAGAATGCCAGTGTTATTGATATCGGCAGCGGTGCCGGCCTGCCCGGCCTGCCTCTAAACATTATCTATCCTGGCTTAAAGCTAACGCTCCTCGAAGCTACTACCAAGAAGGCATCGTTCCTAAAACATCTGGCAGGTAAGCTAGCTCTACCCCATGTTTCTATTATAAATAGCCGCGCCGAGGAAGCTGCCTATAACAGCCTGTATCGCGAGAAGTTTGATATCGTCTTATCCCGCGCAGTGGCTAAAATGGCTACTCTAGCCGAACTGTCTTTACCTTTCTGTAGAATCGGCGGTTTTCTTATTGCTCAGAAAAAGGGTGATATTGATGAAGAAATCAAACAGTCATCCCGCGCCATAAATCTTATAGGCGGCAGGTTAGTTGGTATAATAAGTATTCCATTAGATATACTAACAGGCGACAGATATCTGGTTCTCCTGGAAAAGGTAAAACCAACCCCACCGGAGTATCCCCGCCGCCCCGGCATACCCGCCAGGAAACCTCTTATATGAGTCTATACTTGATACCTCTGTGAAATTGAGTGTAGAATGGCGATATATAACACCTGCCGTGAGAGGTAAATTTGCCCAAGCTGATTGCCGATGACCTCGACGTTCTACTAAGCATTCTGCCGCCTCATATAAGAGCACCGTTAGGCAGGCAAAAAGATATAGACGATCTTTTGGAAGTCGTCCTTGACCTCGGTCGTCCTGCCGAAGCCCGTTTCCCCAGCCGCGAACTGTTACTTAGCCTTAAAGAAGTTACCGAAGAAGACATTGATTATGTTACCTTAAGGATAAGCAGCTTCGGTGAAGACAACCGCGCCGGCATCGAGCGCACCCTGCACCGCATATCCGCCATCCGCAACCGCAAAGGGCGTATCATCGGCCTTTCCTGCCGTGTCGGCAGAGCTATTTTCGGCACTATAGTCATAATTGAAGATTTAATAAAGACGGGTGAGAGTATCCTTTTACTGGGGCGCCCCGGTATCGGTAAAACCACCATGCTACGAGAAGTGGCCCGCGTACTGGCTGACGACCTTAAAAAGAGAGTAGTCATCGTGGATACCTCTAACGAGATTGCCGGCGACGGAGATATCCCCCACCCCGCTATCGGCCATGCCCGGCGAATGCAGGTAACCACACCTACAATGCAGCACGCCGTTATGATTGAAGCCGTAGAGAACCATATGCCTGAGGTCATCATCATAGATGAAATAGGCACCGAGCTTGAGGCTCTGGCTGCCAGGACTATCGCCGAGAGGGGCGTTCAGCTAGTAGGCACCGCCCACGGCAACACCCTGGAAAACCTGATGGCTAATCCCACCCTTGCCGACCTTATCGGTGGCATACAAGCGGTAACGCTGGGCGACGAAGAGGCCAAGAGAAGGGGCACCCAGAAGACCATCCTTGAACGCAAAGCACCGCCCACTTTTACTATCGTGGTCGAGATTCAGGATCGCAACCGGGTAGCTATCCACTCTGATACCGCCGATGCTGTTGATGCTAAATTGCGCGGTCAACCTATTACCACCGAGATTCGCTATCTTGATGAAGTCGGCGCTATACAGGTTCTAAAAGAGACGCCTTTCAAGACAGATGATGAAGTATCCCGTAAAAAGTTAGCTATCATTCACAAGGAAATGCCGGGCTTTTTCCTCTTCGGTATAAACCGCCGCCGCCTGGAACAGGTTGCTAAGGATATGCATCTTAAATTGAGTATCGTGGATAAACTTGCCGAGGCGAACCTTTTGGTTACTTCCAAGAATTACTACCGCCGTAAACCACAGAGAATCAGGGACGCCGAGGCTACCAATCTACCCATTTATGTTTTAAAAAACCACACGCCGTCCCAGTTCCGCCAGTTTTTAAACACGATTTACCCAGACGCTCATAACAACTCACAATCAAACCATTTGAAAACTGCCATCGGCGAAGTTGAGCAAGCGGTAGATCAGGTAGAATCCGGTCAGGTATCGGTTGAGCTTAATCCCCAGAGCGCCTATATCAGGCGCCTGCAGCATCTGGTGGCCGAAAGGAACAATCTTTCATCGGATAGCCTGGGTGAGGAGCCTAACCGCAGGGTCAGAGTTTTTAAGGAAAAGGCCTGATTATGCCACTATTCATCACATTTGAAGGCGGCGAAGGCTCCGGCAAGAGCATCCAGTCTGAAACTCTTTTTCATAAGCTAGCTGAAAAAGGCATCCCTGCTGTTCTAACCCAGGAACCGGGAGGGACTCTACTTGGCAAGGAGATAGCCAATATTCTTAAATGGTCTGAAAATAAGGATATTTCACCACTGGCCGAGCTAATGCTTTTTAACGCCTCGCGTGCCCAGCTGGTTGATGAGGTTATCAAACCATCTTTGAAACAGGGCAAGGCGGTAATCTGCGACCGTTTCTACGACTCCACCACCGCCTATCAGGGTTACGGGCGCGGTCTTGATTTGGATATGGTTAATACAGTTAATCAAGTAGCAGCCCGTGGTATAAAACCTGATATTACCTTTTTACTTAAATTAGCTCCCGAACACGGCTTTTCCCGAAAGAACAGGGGTGATTATGACCGCTTTGAAAAGGAAACTGCTAACTTCCACCAGAGAGTATTTAAAGGCTATCTAAAACTGGTTTCTCAGGAGCCGGAGCGCTGGCTGGTGATAGATGCCACTAAAACTAAAGACGAGATATCCGAAATCATCTTGAGGCGAGTAAGCGAGCTTCTTCCCTATCGGGGGGCTTGATATGCCGCCTGAAACCGTAGCCGTAGCTCTAAGCGGCGGTGTGGATTCCTCGGTAGCCGCCGCCATTCTGAAAAAGGAAGGCTACCGGATTATAGGCCTTACTTTGTGGCTCAACGATGATTCCGATACGCCTCAGAAAGCCGAACATATTGCTAAGATACTTTCAATTCCTCACTATATTATCGACTGCCGGGATACTTTTTACCAGAAGGTAGTCACCGACTTCTACAGCCAGTATAGTCTCGGCAAAACTCCCAATCCCTGCGTAATATGTAACCGTTATATAAAATTTGGCGTCATGCTGGATAAAGCAAGCGAACTTGGCGCTTCTCTGTTGGCCACCGGACACTATGCCAGAGTAGCCTTTTCCCCAGAAGAATACCGATTATTAAAGGCAGCCGATTCTTCCAAAGATCAGTCCTATTTCCTATACAGGCTAAGCCAGGATATATTAAAGCGAATTCTTTTTCCTATCGGGCATCTTCGCAAACCACAGGTTTTAGAAATAGCCAATGAACTCGGACTAACACAAGTAGCCAAGAAAGAAAGCCAGGATATCTGCTTTATTCCCGGCAACGACTATCGTATTTTTATTACCAATCACATAACTCTTAAAGATGGAGATATAGTCGATTCGGAGGGCAATCTTCTGGGAAGGCACAATGGATTACCCTTATATACCATAGGCCAGCGTCAGGGATTGGGTATTTCCTTAAAAAAGCCTCTTTATGTGATAGAACTTGATACCGCAAATAACAGGCTGATCGTCGGTAAAGAAGATGAGTTAATCTGTAATACTCTGTTGGCTGGCAATTTAAGCTGGCTATCGGATATAGCCCCAGCTGGTTTAGAATCAATCACGGCCAGAATACGATCCAGGTCTCCTGAAAGCCCTGCCAGACTTAAACTAAACGCCAACACAGCCGTGGTACATTTTTTAAAGCCACAAAGGGCGATTACCCCCGGGCAATCGGTGGTTTTTTATAATGGTCAAGCGGTACTCGGCGGGGGTATAATTAAGACAAGATATAGAACTAGCTAGATTTTAATGATCATACCGTCATTTAACGAGGAAAGATTACTTCATAAACAGGGCTACCTCCGTATAGCCGGCATAGATGAAGCCGGCCGCGGACCGCTAGCCGGCCCGGTAGTAGCTGCTGCGGTAATTCTGCCTTGTAACCACAAATCCGACTGGCTACAACAGGTAAGAGACAGTAAACAGCTAAGCAGCATTAAACGTGAGTCTCTCTATAAGCGAATCACCAGTACAGCCCTGGCAACAGGCATCGGCGTGGTATCTCATGAAATAATAGATGAAAAAGGTATCGTCGCTGCTACCAGGTTAGCTATGAAAGAAGCAATAGCCAACCTTGAGATTCATCCCGATTATCTCTTAATAGACTATCTGCTTTTGCCGGACCTGCCGCTACCCCAGACGGGCATAACCAACGGAGACGCCACCTGTTTCTCAATCGCATGCGCCTCCATCATCGCCAAAGTTTATAGAGACCGCATTATGACCGTAATGGACTTAAGCTTCCCCGGCTACGGTCTGGCTAAGCACAAGGGTTATTGCACCAGAGAACATCTTTGTAACCTGAAGGCACTGGGGCCATCACCTGTCCATCGCAGGACATTCAACCCGGTAAAAGAACTGCTGGAAATTTCATATGAAGCGTAAAGATGTCGGCGATTTGGGAGAGAAGCTTGCCAAAGACTTCCTCGTTAAGAATGGCTACAATATACTGGAAACCAACTATCGCTGCCCGGAAGGTGAGCTAGATATCATCGCTACTCACCAGAAATACCTTGTCTTTGTTGAGGTGAGGACAAAGAGCAATCTTAAGTTCTGCAGCCCTGAGGAATCAGTTACCCGGGCAAAGAAACAGAAGCTGATAGACAGTGCCTGGTATTACCGCCAGAACCATGAAAAATTGCCCCAGCTATGGCGTATAGATTTCGTCTCAGTGATGCTAGGCTACGAAGACAAACCGGCTACAATAAACCTTCTAGCCAATGCTGTTACCGAAAATTAATAATAGTTTACTTTGTCCAGATAACTAATCTTATGCTATAATCTATGGCTTTTCTTACTTGGTAACTACCAACCGGGTATATACTAAAATGATTCCACCCCATAAAACACTAGAACAAACGCTACGCATTATTGACGCCAATCTGGACCGGACTGGCGAAGGTCTTCGTTTTCTTGAAGAGACAGCCCGTTTTATTCTAAACGATGCTGCCCTTACTAAAATACTAAAGGAATTAAGGCATAACCTGGTTACCACCAGTCCGCAGTTTAACCTAAAGCTACTTCAGGCACGTAACGCGGAAAACGATGTCGGCGCTGAAATTAAGACCGATATCCATGAGAAACAAGATGATTTGCTGAATAAAGTTACCGCTAACTCCAAACGCATACA
>DAOUMG010000135.1:0-10928 GCA_034411935.1 Dehalococcoidaceae bacterium | reverse complement strand
TATACTTGCCCCTTTTTAGGTGTAGGTGGGAAAGGCTCATTTTTAACGACAGTTCTTTCCTCACCTGTTTTACCGCCTCGTGGCCCTTCTATCGGGTACTGGCCTGAATCCTTAGCAATCTCCCCAGGCTTATGTTTTTCACCCATCGTTATATCCTCCTCGCATACGCATATAAAGAAGGATAATAGCAGATAGGGCTGTTGTCAATAGCTTTTTTAGGGGATTTTAGCTTTCTTTGGCTTTGTCCCGCTGCCAGTCGTCCTTGCCCAGGGCGCCGCCGCCCTTTTTCTTGAAGGCGGCGATGGCGGTGGGGGCGAACTTAGCCGCTATGATTAAAAGCAGGACTACCGCCAGCCAGGTGGGCAGCGCCGTCTTGGTGGCGAACCACACGATAACTGGCAAGGCGAACAGGCCGATGCCCATGGAAAGGGCTATGTTCTTGGTAATAAAAAGCGGCACCAGGATAATAGCCAGCAAGATAAAGAACGAAGCGCCGTAGCCGTAGAGGGGAAATAGTACCGCCAGCGCGCCGATGGCGGCTCCCATGCCCTTGCCGCCGGTGAACTTAAGCCACACCATCCAGTTATGACCCACTACCGAAGCCAGTCCTGCCAGCATCACCCACAGAGGTTCTACGTCAAGGAGATAATAGGCGATGGCTACCGCAGCGGCTCCCTTGCCGACATCAACTACGAAAACAAAGATAGCCGCCCCTAAACCCACCTCGCGGAAGGTGTTCAGCCCGCCCACATTGCCGCCGCCGAGCTTTCTTATATCTTTACCAAGTACTCTTTTAGCAGCCAGATAGGCGGAAGGGAAAGAGCCCAGAAAATAACCGATGATTACAGCTAGTGCCTCGTTCATTCTAACCTCGCAAAGTAGTTTTACTTCTCGTAGATGGGGGTACACCAGGAGAAGTACTTCTTGTTATCGCCCCTGATGACTTCAAAATATAAGTCCTTCAGCTTATCGGTAATCTCACCGACGCCGCCTTTACCGATTTTGCGCCTGTCTATCTCGGAAACCGGGGTTACATGGGCGGCGGTGCCCGTCAGGAAGCATTCGTCGGCGGCGTAGAGTTCGTACCTGGATACGGGTCGCTCTTCTGTATCCATACCCAGCTCGTCTTTAGCCAGCTTGATAACCGTGTCCCTGGTGATGCCGATAAGTATGCTGCTGGAAATTGACGGGGTTATCAGCTTACCATCCCTGATTATAAAGATGTTCTCGCCGCTGCCCTCGGAGACATAGCCGTTGGGCGAGAGCATAATGCCCTCGTCGTAGCCGTTTGATACGGCTTCCGTCTTACAGAAGGCGTTGTTTAAGTAGATACCGCAGGCTTTAGCCTGGGGCGGGATGACATTATCGGCCGGTCTCCTCCAGGAAGAAATACAGCAGCGCGCCGAGTCCATATCAAGATAGGCCCCCCAGGGTATGGCGAATACCAGAAAGTCGTCGTCCAGGTCGTGCAGGCGGACACCCAACGCCTCGGAGCTTTTATATGCCATCGGGCGGATATAGGTGTCCTCGGTAAAACCGCACTTCCTTAAAAGCTCTATGGTTATTTCGCAGAAGTTTTCCACCGAGTAGGGCAGGTTGATATTAAGCAGGTGGCAGCCCTTCATCAGCCGCTGGTAGTGCTCGCTCAGGCGGAAGACGTACATCTGTTTTTGTTTGCTATTCCAGTTGCCGCGGATACCTTCGAAGACGGCCGTACCATAGTGGAAGGCGTGGGTCATGATACCGATTTTAGCTTCCTCCAGGGGTATTATTTTGCCTTTGAAAAAAGCCTTAGACGATGCCATTTTCCCTTCTCCTTCCTTTGTTTGATGTAAGATTATAGCTACTTGAGATAAATAAGACAAACAGCTTTCTAAGGTTTGGGCAGGTTTTTCTCTTCGCCCTTGCCGAAATAAAGCTTTACATGTGGCCAGGGTATCTCGATGCCCTCTTCGTCAAAGGCTTTTTTAAGCCTCTTTCTCAGTTCGCCGGTGACTTCCCAGCGCGACATTGATTGAGTTTCGCCCAGTATCTTTATTTCAATACCGGAATCCCCGAAGTTGTTTACTCTCAGAGCCTGGGGCGGTGTCTTGACGAGTTTGCTGAAATTCGGATCGTTTGCCAGTTCATTACCTACACGATTGATGACGGCAAATACTTTATCAAGGTCTTCGCCGTAGGCTACGGGTATATCAAGGTTCACCCGGGACCAGTCTTGGGTGTAGTTGCTAACGATAAGAATCTGGCCGTTGGGGATAGTATGGACGATACCGTCAAGGTCCCGCAGCACCGTTCGCCTTAGGTTGATATCTTCCACCATGCCGCCGGTTTCACCTATTTTTATCACGTCGCCCTTGTTAAACTGGTCTTCCAGCATTATGAAAAGGCCGTTCAAAAAGTCTTTAATCAGGCTCTGGGCGCCGAAACCGAGGGCAACGCCAACGACGCCGGCACCGGCTAGCAGAGGCCCGATATCCACGCCGATTTCGGATAAAATCATGGAGATGGCAACTACGATGGCGACTATGCCTATGGTGGTGGTGAGGATGGCGCTTAAGGTACTGGCTCTCTTTTCAAACCAGGATTTAGAGTGCCTGCCCTTGCCCCGCCTCTTGACGTAGCCGGCTACCGCCGGGTGGATGGCTGCTTTGACTACTCTATAAGCCAGATAGGAAAGGATAACTATAAGCAGTATTTTAGGCCCGTGGTCCGTCAGCCAGTTGACGATTTGTTCTATTGTAAACACCCCCCGTAAAGAGGTTTGGGGGCATTATAACATAAAAGCGAAAAAGGGGATGGATATTCAATATTAAGGGTGGTATTATCCAATTAATTCGCTAATAGACTTAAGCGCAATTATAGAAAAATTGTTAAAAGAACTAAAAGCATTAAAACTAAGAAAGAATAAAGTTGCCCCTAACGGCTCAAACTAGGCGTGTGTAATGTGTATCCTCTGTTATCGTCCTCGGGGAAGATATCTTTTAAGCGGTAGGTTCTGCCCGTCTGGATGGAGGTGAAGCCGTATTTCCTGCGGATTTTATCCACCGCCTTATTTAATTGCTCAAGCTTTGCCGCCGTGCCGTCCAGCATATCCAGCTGCCTGCCCGTTTCGCCCAGGTGAGATACGCCAATGCCTATCAGGCGTATCGCCTGCTTCTGAATCCTAAGCTCCCTGTCAAGAAGTTCCAGCCCTGTTTTGAATATCATCTGGTCGGCGTCGGTTGATGTTTTCAGGGTGCGGCGGCGGGTTGCCGTCGAGAAATCGGCGCCCCTTACTTTTATGGTTATCGTCCTCGCCTGCTTATTGCGCTCCCTGAGTTTCTTGCCCACCCTCTCGCTGAGGTAACGCAGGGCGGCTTCTATCAGCGGGCGGTCGTGGCTATCTTCACTGAAGGTAGTCTCGCGGCTGATGGATTTGGCTTCAGGGGGCAGCTCGACTCGGCTATCGTCTATACCCCTGGCGAAGCGGTAGAGCACCCGCCCGGTGGCGCCGAAGTAGCTCTTTAAGGTGTCTGGCGAAAGCGCAGCCAGCTTACCTATAGTATCTATACCGATACCTCTTAATGTGGCTTCCGTTTTTTTGCCGATACCCGGCATATCGCCGATTGCCAGCGGCGCTAAGAACTGGGCGTCCTTACCCGGAGGTACTTCCAGCAGACCGTCCGGCTTGGCTTTCTCCGAGGCTACTTTAGCTACTATCTTGCCGCCGGCGATGCCCACTGAAGCGTTAATTTTGAGTTCTTTCTTTACCTGCTGCCGTATCTTGTCGCCCATTTCACGGGTAGAGCCGTGGAGCGATTCAAAGCCGGTAACGTCTAAAAAGGCTTCGTCTATGCCCACCGGCTCAATAAACGGGGAGAAACTCATTAAAATAGCCATAAACTTAAGCGAGGTATCAAGATATTTATGGATACCGCCCTCTATAAAGATAGCCTGGGGGCAGAGCTTGTAGGCTCTCTGGAGGGACATACCCGAGTGGATGCCGTAGCTGCGGGCTTCGTAGGAGGAGGCGGCTACCACACCCCTTTCCTCAGGCTTACCGCCGACGATAACAGGCTTGCCCTTGAGCCTGGGGTTGTGAGCCTGCTCAACGGAGACGAAGAAGGCATCCAGGTCAATGTGCATTATCCTTCTACAATTGGCCATATACGTTTAGTATACCAGTTGAAATAATACGAAACCAGTGACTCAGGTCGGGTGTGGTTAGGTGTAATTTGAAAGGGGATCGTGTGTTCTTAATTTATGTTAAAACACTTGGTGTGAATGTAAATAGAAAGCGTAATTCGTCATTTAGCCTGCTCTTTTTCTTACAATAAAGAAAATAGATAATCCAATCAATGCCAAACCAGCGACTACTCCCATGACAATTAACCCATTATTGGAACTAGAGCTTTTTTCTTCAGTTTCAGTCGGTGTCACTGGTGGCTGTTTAACTTCAAATGAACCTGTTAGTCCATTAACGTCCACTTGATAGGTGCCGGCTATACTCTTAGAGACGTTGAATTCTACTTCTTGGTTACTAACAGGGCTAAGAGTTATTTCTCTTGTGGTCTCCACGGTTCCGTTTAGTTTTAGAGTTATGGTGTACTTTTCCTCAGTTCTACCACTATTAGTCGCGTTGACTGAAATGTCTATTTCTGCGTTTGGATTGACTGTTGCTGGATTTATCACTAAATCATCAACAGTCAGTTTTGAAGATGCAGGCGGCTCATTAAATCCGACTATTTGGCTGTAAGTGTTTTCTCCTGTCTTTACTCCCCCCGAATAAAAGGTAATTTCCCCATCATCTCCGCCCAGAATAAGAAGGTTCGCATCCTCGGACATCCAGACTACATTGGCACCACCTGTGTTAACCATCGAAGTAGTTCTAGGTGGAACTACTTTATCTTTTACCCTCTGCCAGAGAACATTGCCGGCACCATCCAGAAGGGTAGGATTTGGTCCACCTAGCAACACATATTCGCCGTTCCTTGTATAGCAGACTCCATTATGGCCGACGCCGCCATATTTTATTGCCCACCTTATAAATCCGTCGCAGTCAATTGCATAGGTCATGGAGCCTGCAGTACCAACTACAGAACCGTCATCTGCCATCTGCTGACTGGCCGTTATTGGAGAATCAAATATTACCTGCCACAAGCGGGTGCCGTCATTCAAATCAAGAGCGGTAATAGCAAGCCCTTTACCGAAAGAAACGATAAGTCCCAACTGTTCGTTAATACCAAGTAAGAAAGGAACGCCGTGTTCAGCACTCCCAGACCATAATGATTTACCTGATGCAGTATCAACTGCATAAATGATTCCGTTGTCTGCTCCAATGTAAACTATGCTACCATCAGCCGAGAATCTGCCCTCTCTTAAAAAACCACCGGTATAGAGAGACCATAGCAATTGGCCTGATTTTACATCAAACAACCCCCCTAATTCCGGTGTGCCTTTAACTGGGCCGGCCAGAAGATATCTGCCATCTGGTGAAAATTTAACCCAGCGTACGCGAACTGCATCAGGGTCAAGGGCACCCTGGTCGATATTGGAATAATGCCAGAGTTCATCTCCTTGCCTGTTCCAGACGTATAGTGAACCGTTGTGGCAACCTGCCGCTACGTATTGACCATCGTCTGAAATATCCAGACCCCAGCACTCGCCACCAGCCTGTCGCTCCCAAATTACATTACCCTTATCATCGGTTAATAAAACCTTGGTCTGGCTGGGTGATATCTGCCCGGGTTGCCCTCCATGAGTTCCTTGAGAAAAGGCAAAGTATTTATTGTCGGCTGAAGGCTTAATCCACCAGATTGAAAATCCAGATTCAATAGTCTTCAGTATTGAATATTCGCCAACCTGATTTAGAGTTTCTAGATTAACAGTAATTGAAACATTAGCTTTGGGAAGATAGTTAGACTCGAAGTAACTCTTGCATCCCTTGGCAGAGATTTGGAGAATATACCCAATATTATCGTGAGGTATCTGGTATTCCTGGCCAACCTCCTCTAAATAATCACCCGAGAGCAGGGTAAGTTCATAACCATCCTCAGTTGGAATAGCCCAAGAAGGTCTAGCTCCTATTAAACTACGCAAACTAGCGGATATTACGGCATTGTTAATTATATTACTGCCTGACTTGTCCAAGATATGAACCATTACTTTGACGCTCTCTCGCTCCAACTCATCTGAAGAAATGATTTTGGTTTTTATAGTGAGGTTAAAATATTTACTGCCCCCAGACCAAGAGAAAGATAGGGAAGCATGCACAGTTTCACCTTGAAGGTTCGCTTGAGGGCTTGTTAAATCTGGTTCAAAATATATAACATAGTCGGCCGAATCACCGGGTGCAAGTCTATATTTAGTATCACTACCCAAGCTGGGAAACACTCTTGGCCAGTTGCCCGGTATTTCCCCATTACATTGTACATAAACAGTCTGGGTTAATGTGCTATTGTTGGTTATGTGAGCGACGAAGCGAGCAAATCTCTCAAAGGGGAATACAACAGTATGCTCGGTGTAATTTAGGGTGATTTCTATATTAGGAGCTGCAGATATGAAATCATGAGAGACCCAAAATAGCGACGTGATTATTGCGATAATAACCGCTATCCTTGAGAAATTAATTATCGATTTGACTAGCATACTCGACCTCTCTCTTGGTATATAAAGTACTCCACGTAATAAATAAAACCGACCCTCTCAGGTCGGTTTCACTATTAGCTCCCCGTCACCCAAGTGACCATGATTTGAAGATGGCGGTTCAACACTCCCTGTTATTCTATTTGCTAGAGATGTCTACACCAGTTTAGCTCCCATCCAGCCTCCATACCACAAAAATAAAATCTAATATCAAGCTGGATTATAGTATTTCATAGGTGTGGTTACAAGATATTTATTACTATTTTTCTACCCCCCGACCGGGGTGTTGTCAATGGGGTTCAATCGTTTGTTTTTTATTTTTGCTATAATGCTAAATTAACGAGGAACTATTAGTATGATTGCCGTTGAAGTTAGTCGTATAGTCAAGTCATTTGCTAGCAAGGTTGTAGTTAACGACTTGTCTTTCTCGGTAGCCCAAGGCGAGATGTTCGGTCTTATTGGTCCCAATGGTGCCGGTAAAACTACCACCATAAGGATGATGATGGATATTATCAAGCCAGACTCGGGCGAAATAAATATTATTGGCGAGAAGCTAGCTGAAAATACAAAAAACAAGATTGGCTACATGCCCGAAGAAAGAGGTCTAAATAAAAAATTAAGTGTCCTTGAATCTATAGTTTATCTTGCCTCTCTTAAGGGTATGGACAAGGCCTTAGCTAGGGATAAAGCTGATGAACTGCTTAACCTTACAGGTATGTTAGAAAGCAAGAATAAGAAGATAGAAGAATTGAGTAAGGGTATGGGACAAATTATTCAGTTGATTGTTACTATTATCCATAAACCACAGCTGATAATCCTTGATGAACCTTTCTCTGGTCTCGACCCGGTGAACACGGAGTTATTGAAGGGAATACTTGCTGACTTGAGAAATGAAGGTAGAGCCATAATCCTTAGTACCCACCAAATGAATCAGGTAGAAGAACTATGTGACCGTATTTTAATGATAAATAATGGACACGCGGTCTTATACGGAGACTTGAGTGAAATCAAGTCAAGATATAGAGGTAATTCGATTCTCCTAGATTTTGAAGGTGAACTAGGGGAAGTACCTGGAGTTACCAGTAAACACAGTCATAAAAGTTACATTGAGTTGATTTTGGATAGGAAGACTAACCCCCAGCAGGTTCTGACCCATTTGACAAGCCGAGGTACGGAAATCAACCGATTCGAGATAGCCACTCCTTCACTTCATGAAATATTCCTGAAGGAGGTAGGTAAAAATCATGAATAAGACAGTGTTAATATTCCAACACGAATTTGCTCATACGATAAAGAGGAAAGGATTTCTCATTATAACCCTTTTTATACCTATTTTGGCTCTCCTATCTATAGGCGTTTTCCAACTCATAGCAACAATCAGTGAGCCACCTATCATAGAGACAACGACTATAGGCTACGTCGATAGGCTTGGTGGGTTTGACCACTATACTACTCAAGGTGATATAGAACTGATTCGTTTTGACACTCCCGATGAAGCTACGGCTGTCTTGATTAACGGTGAAGTTTCCGAGTATTTCGTGATTCCATCGAACTATACGTCAACTGGGGTAATCCACCGTTATACACTAGAAAAAGAGATTGAAGCTCCTCCTATTATCGTCACTGCCATTAAGAATTTCCTCACTAGCAATCTACTATCTGAGAAAGTGCCTCCGGAAACGATTTACTTAATAGAAGCCCCTTTAGATTTAGTGGTTACTAGACTCACAGAAACGGGAGAGGTAGCTACAGAGCAAGGGGGATACGGTAATGTTATCATTCCTGGAGTTTTCAGCCTACTGCTAGCTTTATCTCTAATGCTGTCTTCTAGCTATATGGTACAGGGGCTAGGAGATGAAAAGGAGAGCCGTCTTGTGGAGGTATTATTATCCTCGGTTTCCAGTCAACAACTACTAGTTGGTAAGGTTCTAGGGTTGGGTGCTGCTGGGCTCGTACAAGTTGTTATCTGGCTAGCCTCTGCACCACTCCTATTAGAGCTAGCCTCATCCTCTTTCGGCGGATTCATTAGCACCATACAAATACCAATTAACTTCCTCATTCTAGGAGTAGTTTATTTTATCCTAGGCTATTTGCTGTTCGCTGCACTCTCAGTAGGCATTGGCGCCATCAGTCCCAACGCTCGTGAAGGACAACAACTGTCAACGATTTATACGCTTCTGGCTTTTGTACCACTTTGGTTCTCATCCTTGTTGTTTATATTCCCCAACAGTTCCATTTGGACAGTACTGACTATTTTCCCGGTGACAGCCCCTATAACAGTGATGTTGAGGCTAGGTGCTGGTGATATTGCTCCTTGGGAGCTGGCGGTCAGTATTGCAGTGCTAGTATTATCCATCATAGGGATTCTATTCATATCAACTAAGGCCTTCCGAATTTACTTTCTTATGTATGGTAAAAGACCTAACTGGAGAGAGGTTATCCAAAGTATTAGAAGTAGCTAATCTACTCCCTGACTGGGGTGATGTCAATGGGGTCATTATGGCATTAGAAATACTTAGGATAAAGAAAAAGGGGAGTCAGATGACTCCCCAAAAACGCTTTAAACCAGGCAGGATTCTAGTCCCACTGGACGAACATAGGGATGTTTGTCCAGCTATGCTTACGGTTGGGCGATACCGTTTAGCTTCAAAATAAGTAGCTCTAATAGAGCTTAAATCGTCTATTTTAAATTTATGTTAAAAACACTTGAGTTTTTAAGTAATAAGCATGTTGACAGAACCTTAGGTGGGGTGTAAATTTATTCAAATTGGGATGTCAAATACGATCATAGTTACTTTAGACCCGTTGCTGTTTAAATGAAAAAGGAAAGGAAGAAGATCGTTGAAAAAACAACAAAACCCCCTAAGGTAGACGTAAGCAAGAACGCGCCCAAGCCCGCAGAAGTTAAATCAAAGCAGATTAAGCCGACTTCGAAGCCCAAAGGCGCTGCAGTGATTTAGCTTTACGCTGTAAATGTTTTAAAACTTTATAAATACTAATCTGAATAATAAATATAAAAATAAAAATTATTATCGTATAGTAGGAGAATGCTTTTTACTTGAGCATTCAGGCTTGTCGATAGCTTATTTTCCTCTACAGAGACAAATACTCTCCTTTGGCAAGAACCATTTACCGTTGTTTGAACGGCTGCGCAAAGGAATGTCCATCTATCCATCTTCAACTTCGGAAAAAGCGTTATTGAATAAATTGGAGCGTTTAAAACTTGTAACCTATAAGAACAATCCGAAAGATTTAAAAACTTACTTCGAGCAGAATCTAGCAATATTTTCTCCAACGAGAGCTGCTCTTTTACTTACTAATCGCTGCAACCTTAACTGCGTTTATTGCTATGCAAATGCAGATTCAGTATCGAGAAATGACTTGTCCTTCTCGGCGGCAAAAGCTGCAATCGATATGATCGTGAAGAACGCCAAAAGACAAGCAAAATTCGCACACTTGCAATTCCACGGAGGCGGAGAACCTACATGTGCTTGGTCACTATTAAAGAACATCACTGAATATTTCGAGGACAGTGTCCAAAGAGCTGGGGTCCAGAGCTTCATCGGTATAGCCACAAGCGGTGTTATTCCACAAAAGCGGTTGTTCTGGTTGGCTGAACATATCCATGAATTCTGTATTTCTTGGGACGGTCCAGAGAAAATTCACAATATAAACAGACCAAAATACAACGGATTGGGTAGCTATAATGATGTTATGAGGACATTCGATTACCTCGATCAATTAGGTAAAAAATATTGGGTATGTAGTACAGTAACAACTGAAAGCTTAAATATTGTACCGCAAATAATACCATTGTTAGCGGGAAGGCCGGGATGCCAAGCTATATATCTTGAACCTGTACATCAAAACGGACGAGGAGCGAATATAACTCCACCAAACGCAAAAGATTTCATCGATATTTTCCGGAATACCAAAAATGCGGCGAAAGGGAGGGGGGTCAATATAGAGTATGGTAGTGCAAGGAGCGGTTATCTAAACAATAGGTATTGCTATGCTGCTGAGCCGGGCTTTAATGTGACCCCTGAAGGTTATGTGACTACCTGTTACATGGCATCCTCAAAATCAGATCCCCGTTCAGCGCCGTTTTTCTATGGCAAGTATAATGAAGAAATTGGGGAATACGAGTTTGACCAAAAGGTTATTGATCGTCTTCAGACCCGAACAGCCGAAAATATACCGGCCTGCAAAGATTGCTTCTGCAAATATCATTGTGCAGGCGGTTGTCTAAACCAGGCTGGGGATGTAGACAGAGTTTGCGAATATCGCTGTCAAATCACAAGAGC
>DAOUMG010000134.1:0-3678 GCA_034411935.1 Dehalococcoidaceae bacterium | reverse complement strand
TGCCAAGTAGGTTATCCATCGCTTTTAAAGGGCAGTCGAGGTTGCCGATGAAGGTTCGCCCCATCAGGTTGACTATCAGTACCTTTTTGCTGATAGTATAACCCCGCCCCGGGGCACCCGACGGGTAGTTCAGCGGGCGCAGGATAGGTAGATGCCCGTCGAGTTCGGGGATAATTTCCTTCTGAGCCCAGATATGGTTGCCCGAGGTTATGATGTCTACGCCGCTTTCAAGAAGCTCCTCGGCGGTATCCGGTGTCAATCCCAGCCCGCCGGCGGCATTTTCCCCGTTGGCTATAACCACATCCAGCCGATACTGCTCTTTAAGTTCCGGTACCAGCTTCCTGACCGCCCGCCGGCCCGGCTTACCGATGATGTCTCCGATAGCTAAAACAAGCATCTTCTTTCAAGGCGAAATGTAGCCTGCCTCCTGCATATTATTTATTTAGCGAAGTCTATAGCTCTGGTTTCCCTGAGTACGGTAACTTTTATCTGTCCGGGATAATCCAGACCCTCTTCTATTTTTTTAACGATATCCCTGGCCATCCGCATGGCGCCCAGGTCGTCTATCTCCTCAGGTTTTACCAGGATGCGGATTTCACGCCCTGCCTGGATAGCATAGGATTTCTCAACTCCCTTGAAGCTATCGGCGATTTCCTCAAGGGCTTTAAGACGCTTTAGGTAGCTTTCAAGGGATTCGCGTCGCGCTCCCGGACGGGCGCTGGAAATGGCATCTGCCGCCGAGACTACGAAACCCCAGACGCTAATATTCTGGCCGTCCAGATGGTGCTCGGCGACCCCTTTTAGCACCTCCGGTGATTTCTCCCACTGCTTGACAAGGTCGGCACCTATCTGGGTATGTGTGCCTTCTACATCCTGGCCCATCGCCTTGCCTATATCGTGCAGCAGACCGGCCCTCTTGGCCAGGGTGGTATTCATCCCAAGTTCGGCGGCTATCATGCCGGACAAACGGGCTACTTCCATACTGTGTTGCAGGACGTTTTGCCCGTAGCTGGTGCGGTATTTCAGCCGCCCCAGTATTTTAATGAGTTCAGGACGCAATCCGTGTACACCTACCTGATAGGCGGCCTGTTCGCCGGCGCTCTGCATGGTGGCTTCAACCTCTTCTTTTGCCTTGTTGACCACCTCTTCTATGCGTGCCGGGTGAATGCGGCCGTCAAGAATAAGCTTATTTAACGCCTGGCGGGCGATTTCCCGTCGTACCGGGTCGAACGAAGATACGGTAACCGCTTCCGGGGTATCGTCGATAATTAAATCAACCCCGGTAGCCTGCTCCAGAGCCCTGATGTTGCGCCCTTCGCGGCCGATAAGCCGTCCTTTCATCTCGTCGCTGGGCAGCGGTACCGCGCTGACGGTAGTTTCAGTGACGATATCCGAGGCACTACGCTGGATGACCTGAGAGAGGATATCGCGGGCTTTCTCGTCGGCATCGGCCCGTACCCTAATATCCCACTCCCTGAGCCTTCGGGACGTTTCCTCCTGAAGCTCCGTTTCCATTTTTTCCAGCAGGTTCTCTTTAGCCTGCTGGCTGGACATGTTAGAGATAAGCTCGAGCTGTTTAAGTTCCCGCTCTTTGATTTCGTCCAGTTGAGTCTGGCTAGACTTTATTTTAGCTTCTTTACCGGCCAGGTCTCGCTCGCGGATATCCAGGTTCTCCAGCTTGTGCTCCAGGGTTTCTATCTTCTGGGAGAGGCGGTTCTCCTGGCGGGAAATCTCGGCGCGGCGTTCTTTTATCTCGGAATCGGCGGTAGATTTAGTTTTGTCAGCTTCCTGCTTGGATTCGTGTAGTATATCTTTAGCTTCAAGCCTGGCTTCCGCCAGCGTTTTTTCGGCGTCTTTCTGGGCGCTTCTAAGCTGGCGGTTAAAAACGACACCCTTGGAGATGAAGATAGCCATACCGCCGAAGATAGCGCCGATTACAAAGCTAAAAAATATAGCCAGTATAACTGGTGTATTAAAAACCGTTTCCTGTTCCATTATTCTTCCCCTTATTAGTTATTTCCTTTCGTGGGGGGTGGTTATAAGACACTCCTGGTTGTCAGCCGATGATGGATTTTCCATATTTACTTCTTGCCACAACCTGACGGTGGTCTCCTTGATTACGCCGTAGCCGAAGCCTCGTCGCCTGAGGTACTGCCCCAGGCGGATTCGAAAACTTTCATAATCGGCACCAGCCAGGCGGGAGGCTCTTGAAGCTGCTGCATTGTAAGCGGCTTCAGCATCATCCAAGGTATCTACGGCGCGGTCGATAGCCTCGCTGGAGATACCTTTCTGCTTGAGCTCGCGCCCGATTAACCAGCGGCTGCGGGGACCGAGTCTGGTACGGTTGTCCACCCAGAAGCGGGCGAAGGCTTGGTCGTCTAAAAGACCCTGATCCTTGAGCCTTGAAATAACCGTCCGGATGCTACTTGAGTCAAAGCCGCGTTTGGTTAGCCGTTCCTTTAATTCGGTTTCGCTGCGCGGCCTAAAGCTCAAATAATGTGCCGCAGCGTAGTAACAGCGCTCGCAAAGGTCTCTCTTCTTTAAGACTTCAATCCTGTCGTCCGCTATTTCCTGGCCTACCTTGAGATTCTCGTGGACAACCACTTCTGCCTGTAGGCTGAAATCTGGCGCACCTTCAAGCGATACCCTGACCCTTTCACCGTAAGTGCGGCTAAACCGCAGGGCGGTTATTTTAGCCATCGGCTTTATTACTACCCCCTTATTAAACAAGTAGGGCCGAGAACCTGCCTCAGCCCTAGAAAAACCTGGCCTTTATTAATCTATTCAAACGCCTATTTAATGATGTTTACAGCGCTTTATTAAATTAAAAGGTGGTGACGGCTGAGGCTCTTACCTGCTTTTCTATTTCCCGAGCCAGCTCAGGATTCTTTTTCAGGTAATCTTTAGCGTTCTCTCTACCTTGCCCCAGGCGAATGTCACCGTAGGAGAAAAAGGCACCGGATTTTGTTATAGTTCCCAGTTCGATACCGAGGTCGACTATGTTACCCTCCTTGCTTATTCCGGAATCGAACATAATGTCGAACTCGGCTGTCCTGAAAGGTGGCGCCACTTTATTCTTAACTACCTTGGCACGGACCTTGCTGCCTACCACCGAATTCCCCTGTTTGATGGTCTCGATTCTTCTAAGATCCAGCCGTATGGAACTGTAGAACTTAAGTGCCCGGCCACCCGGCGTAACCTCGGGATTGCCGAACATGATGCCCACCTTTTCCCGTAACTGGTTAATGAAAACAACCGCTGTTCCCGATCGGCCGATAGCCGCCGTCAGTTTCCTTAAAGCCTGCGACATCAGCCTGGCCTGAAGGCCAACGTGCGAGTCTCCCATATCGCCCTCGATTTCCGCCTTGGGAACCAGGGCGGCCACGCTATCGATAACTATGATATCGACGGCGCCGCTCCTTACCAGGGCTTCGGTAATCTCCAGCGCTTCTTCGCCGGTATCGGGCTGGGAGATGAGAAGTTCGTTAAGATTAACTCCGCAGTTGGCGGCGTACTTCGGGTCAAGGGCATGCTCGACATCTATATAGGCGGCATTGCCGCCCCGTTTCTGGGCTTCGGCGATTATATGCTGCGCCAGGGTGGTTTTACCGGAACCCTCGGGACCAAAAATCTCGGTAACTCTTCCCCTGGGAATACCGCCGACGCCCAGCGCCAGAT
>DAOUMG010000133.1:0-6891 GCA_034411935.1 Dehalococcoidaceae bacterium | reverse complement strand
AAAGCAACGCCGTAACTTGGTGGAGGCAGATTTTGAGATAGCCCTTGAACTTGTCTAAAGCACAATGGAATATCTCAATTGTCTTTGGGCTTATTCCACTAGCACGAGAAGCAATGAAGGAATCAAGGAGTTCTCTTGTGAACTTTTGTGAACTTTCTGAATCTAAATAGTGGTTATCTAGGTGGTTGGCGGTACTGTACAATACGCAGAACCAAAACCTTTAAGTTCATCGTCAATCTGAAAAGTTAATATCAATAAAACGACTCATGAGTAAGTTTCAGTCTTTCAATAACGTCTTGAAAGCAGCAATATCCATAGGGTCTTTTTCAGATTGGGACCTCCACTGTTGCATTAGATTTTTCCAGGCAGAAGTTTTTTGTAGTTCAGTGAATACCTTTTTGGGGAGATGCCCTTTGAGATCATTGAGATCGTAACAAACAAGTTGATGCCCATGCTCCCTGTTGCCCGGAGAGACGTGGTCAACAGCTGCATATAGGGGATGACATCCCTGCCCATTTATTTTGGGGGTTCCACAAGTCTTGTCGAATATCATCAGTGCACCAGATAAAGCACAGCGTCCTTTTTGTTTTATGATAAGTTTTTGGAGATCAGAAGAACTTAATCCTTGCTTTGCTCTCTCCGCCCATACTTTTTGAACATCTGATAAGCTATAACTCTTATCGGGCTCCTCTATACTGGTATTAGTTTCCGATCTTACTTTGAGTTCTGCTTTGGCTGATTCGGATAAAGCATTCCAGAGTCTAATCGCCATCTCTTCATCACCATCATCTAAAGCTACTTGTATATTAACCTGGATCACAAAATCTCGAGTCTTTGGATCGGACAATAGATGTTCGAGCATTGCGTTATGAGCTTTGTTCCACAATGGGTCTTTTTTCGACCATTCCTCCCACTGCTGAGCTGGAACTTGCGCGTAAACCTTCTCATTTCCTTCCGCATCTTCCCCGTATATCGTCGTATCGCCATGTTTCTCGGGTTTCGTGCTTCCTTTCTTTGGGAAAGGCATTTCCACTGACAAGCTTGTTAAACGAATTATCGGAGATTCTTGTTTCTTAGTTATATCCATCTCTTGTGCTCCTATTTTGCCACTTCCAGAAAGTTTATCCGGGATTAAGCACGAGCCAAGGGAGTTCTGTTTCCGTCGTCGAACGGGATAGTGTTATTACAACCCGCACCATCGGTGTTATAGTTGGTCCAACCGTAGAAGCCGACTTTATTCTTGTCTTGCTTCACAATCATTTACCCATCTTGGCACTTGGGGCACTTGAAAATATCCTTCAAACGTCTCGGGTCGTTGGTCATGAAATCGCAAACCTCTGAGTCGTTGGCACACTGCCAAAGGTCAAGGCCATAGTTCTTATTAAACTGATATTTCAGGGGAAATCCGCAAATAGGACACTTGAGCTTGAATACATCAACTACGACATTCAGATTGACCTGCGGGGGATGTGGTAAATCGTGGTCCTTAATCAACTCAACCAAGAATTGAGACGGTCTTGACTGCGGAGCGGCGATGTACACCCGGTTTTTGGTTCGAGTGAGAGCCACATAGAACAGGCGTCGTTCTTCGGCGAAAGGAACTGTCCTATCTTCATACTCGACGAGCTCAATGATCGGATCATCCTGGACTCGGCTCGGAAAACCAAATTGTCCGTCCATCATGTTCAAGATGATGACATTATCGTAACCAAGGCCCTTCGAACTGTGAGCAGTCATGAATGCGATCTTTGCTCTGGGATATTTCTTGCTCACAACCCGGCTATCAAAGTATTCGAATTCCCCAGTTGTAGCAAGATTGTATAAGTCAAAGTTGTATCTTCCAATCAGTAAAATTGAACCTTTTTCTCCATACTCTGCGATAATTTTTGCGATAGCGCGGTTAACGGCATCAGCCAAATTTTGCCGCGGTTTCTTCGAATCATCGAAGAACTCCAGTTTTATTGGGTCAGTAAGCCGCTTGGGGGATATGAGTTGCTTTCTTATCTGTGCTGAATTTTTCTGAATGAAGTTTCCAGCGATGTTAATCAGCTCCTGAGAATTACGGTAGGTGTGAGTAATCTTCAGTTCAGTCCCCGAGCCCATCAAGTCCAAGAACTTGGTGAAAAGTGTAATATCTGAACCGGCAAAGGCGAATATGGATTGCCAGTCATCACCGACGGCAACAACTTTGGCATGGGTAATATCGGCAAGGCGTTTGGTAAGGTTGAACCTTTGTCGGGCAATATCTTGGAACTCATCAATGATGATATATTTATAAGAAAGATTCACTCCCTGCTTCTGCATTTCAGCCAAGAGAAAGTTAGCATCATTAATCATGTCGGCGAAGTCGATTTGATTCTTGGACTTGAGAATCTTCTGATAATATCGGTAGACCTCTTCGACAATGTCGAGGTAAAGCAAGGTACGTACGTTGTCGGTCTTATGCCGGAGTATGTTGAAGCCTGCCTCGTCATACCCAGAAGTCTTGTATTGTTCAATGAACTTCATAGTGAACCAGACAAGCTTGAAAATGTATTTGTCTTTGCCAGTCTCGACAATCTTTCGGTAAACCTCATCTGGGTCACGCTGTTTGAGCACAAAACCATTAGACATGAGGGTATCTTTGAGGTGGTCCATGAGCGTGTGTCTATCGTTATAGAAGGACCAGGTTTCTATTAACTTTGTCTTATTTGACTTGTGTAGACGGCGCTTGTCGGAAATACTCTTCTGGTACCTAGCCAACTCTTGGGAACTGAAGACGAAACTCTTCATATCTTCTGTGAGGGCGTAGTGCTCGATGTAAGCTTCGTTTTCTCCTTGCGAAATGAAGAAATCAGGCGTGTACTTCTTCCTGGCCTGGGGTAGAGCATGGGGGTAAGCCTTTTCATAGACATAATCGATATTATTTAGGTATAAGAAATTGGCGATTTGAACCTCCTGAGTGGATCGCAAGAACTCGCCGGTTATGGTTCGTATCGCCCTGCTTCGCTTCTGTGCGACCTTTTGAATGTATTCACCTAGTCCGCTCTTGAGAGTTTCATAATCCATCGCCGCCTTATAGAGGTGGTACTCGTTCAGTGTCTTGAATTGAAAAACTTCTTCCGGCAGATCGAAGTAATAGCCCATGAACAGGACTAAATTCTTCATCAGCTGCTTGTTGTCGAAGATCTGTTTGGCCAGCATATCTAGGATGATGTCATAAGAAGAGAAATTCACATCCGGAGGATCTTGGCTGGCCTTCCTGATCATCTCGAAAGCAAATGAATGGAAGGTCGCCACTTTTGCGGGTATCTTGAGCTGCTTATTTATTCTTTCCTTGAGCTCGTTGACTGCCTTGTTTGTATAAGAGATCACGATAATATCTTGCGGAGGAACTCCTTGTTTGTTAACCAGATATTTCACCTTTGCTGCCATGGTAGTTGTCTTGCCGGCCCCTGCTCCCGCCACTAGTAGGCAATGATTGTCATCTGTAATAACAGCCCGACGCTGCTCATCATCAAGCTTAATGCCTTGATCAATGTCATCCAAGATATGGTCGAAGTAATCCTCAAATTCTGCTAATTTGCGATCAACGTATGCAATGTTATGTTTGTATATTTCACCATCAAGAGTCCCCATCTTGGCAATAAAACGATTGAGACTGACGTCATCTATTTGAAGTTTGGTAGCGTTGGTCCTCGCATATTGAAAGATAAGGTCGTTTTTCAGAATCTGGTGATATTGTCCGTACACGGTGATGAATCGATTGCGGTCCGAACTGGAGACGTAACGTGTTGGTAACAATAGCGAGGCATAGTCTCGGTCGAAGGAGACAAGAGAATTTCTAAACTCGGCAGGGTTAAAGTCTTTCAGTTCGACACCGTTTGATGAAAAAACTTCTCGGTCATTTTCATTTAGGCGCGGAAAAAGCTTAGCAGGTAAACCACAATGAGGACAAGATTCGGCCTTATCCGAGATTGAATTACCGCATTCCGGGCAGTTAATTAGCGCCAAGGTTGAGCTTCCTCTCAATTATTTTGATAGAACCAATAAGGATTTTGCCTGACTTCCGCTTTTCCATTTATTCAAAGTGACACAATACCTAAACCTTCTAATAGCTTTCAGTTTAAGACTATTCGGTCAAATCTCCTTACGGCAATTGTGTAAAGACGCATGTGACTATGCTTACTTTAAAGAGCATACCGCCTGATGGCGCCCACAATAGATTCTGTATTCCACCCAACTATCGCATTAGCATTGATAGTAACAACCGAAGAAACATTTGTTTGAGCCCATGGCTTAACTGCAATTATTGGTTTGGGGGTGGAGAATCCATTCTTAGCTACCTGAATCTCTTTATTTATCCACTTACTGTATGACGAATAAACACCTGCCATGATTAATACAGCATGACATAGTCGCATTCTGTTAGATATTGCTTCATATAATTCTCGGTCCGTTCCTGATGTATGAACCGGATCGTATCTAGGTATCGAATAATCCAAATATGAGAAATATCCACGCACATCAAGCAAATTCTTAAGTCCGTCGTAAGCATCCGGATAGGACCATGAGTGACTGATGAATAGGTTGTATGTTTTCATATTACCCCCGACGCATATCTTGAAGCCCTCACTTCGAGGTATTACCTCGCGAAAGTCCATTGAGATAGTGTATTATCCGAATAGCAGTTTTTACATATGTCAGTGCATCATTTTTTGATACAGTAATACGTCGTTTTTCATCATGAGCCATTTTATTACGAAGGATTCTCATTTCATTTATCGTATCGAACGCTTCTTGAGATAGGCCTGCCCAATCTTTCAATTGTTCCATATTGTGGAAGGCAGAACGATATTGAGGAGGGTCAGGAGATATGGCCATGCGCGCTACAGCAGAGGACAGTGCTGTCTCAACGCTAGCCCATGCTAGTAAAATGGCAGCGGATGGAATCTCCTCAGCAATATGTAGCATCTGATCTTCTAAAGATGCATAATAAATTCTATCTTGAGGCATCAAATCAGATAAAGGTGGAGACGGGGGTAGTTGCCTTGCAGATTCAGCTAATCGTTGGAAGTCCATTTCTAAATCCCTAAATTTTACTCGCGTCATCGACATCAGCAGATCACTTATCTCCTTACGCAAGAGAATGGTCAAGATAATAATAGTTAAAGGCCAAGAAAGACTTCCCACAAGTTCCGAAATGAATTGAAGTGTGTTCATTTCACAATAGCCATTTTCTTAAATTCTCCCATCGCCAGGCTACCACTTCGCCCGCGTCACTAATCGCTTGGGGATTATGCCCTTTCTCACGAAGCTGAAATCTCTTCTTACCAAGTTGTTTCGCCATTTTAACTTCCCGTAAGACGCCAGTAGCTTGGTGAGTATTTTCTCTCAATAGGACCAAGAATACATCACAGTTTTCAATGGCTTGCCGAGCCTTTTGTTGCCAATCGGTCATTTTATCGTTAAGAGAAACATCGTTGATTGAAAAAGGAGAATCAAAACGACGCGATTGTTTTATCAGATTATTCTTCATATCTGAGTCATGTTGATAATCGTAACTTATAAACACCTTTGTCTTTGCCATTTACCAGCTACTTTTTAATGGTACGCTAAATATCTCTCCGAGCAAGCCATTGGGTATGTTCACGAGAGAAAGCATTCTCTGCATCTCCAACGAATTCTGAGAATTGCTCCTCATCCTTTGCATCTTCGAGTGCCATTCTGACCATTCCAATCTCAAGAGCAGCTAGAGTATATGAGGTTCCTAATTCTTGGAATCTCTTTGCCTGAACCCACCCAATGACAGCAGCAGCCGCAGCTGCAAGAACGTCTGTAGGAAGATAAACCCAACTAGGTTGTGCAATCCTAATGGCTGCACAAGAAATTGCTAATATCTGAAATGCAAGCATTGCCCAAAACCATCGGCTCGACATCCGCTTGTTGTAGGCGCTCTTTTTTGCATACCAATTTCTTTGTTCATCGATTCTGTTTTCACGATATATTTGTTTTCGATTTTCAAAATCAAGTTGACGAATATTGTCCATCTGTCCAGGAATTTGTTCTTCTGAAGCTGTTGTTTCCGATAAGTGCTGACAGAAATTTTTACTTTCAGCAAATATCTTTCTTAAATCTGAGATAAAAGAGGCTCTCCCGCTATTATTATCGTGATATGGCTGTGAACGCATCATATATCGCCAACTCATTGTTTTAATTGATTCTGCTAAAGACCTACCCGCATACCACAATTTGTCATACCGTTTCCACGCGAGAAATAATGAAATAATTGGAGTAAGTGAAATCATTACTAAAGAAACGATTGCCACACCTTGATTAAGACCTGCAAATAATGAAGCCAATGCAGAACTTACTAAGAGTAAGAGCAAGCTATATATTCCGCGTAAGTAATATTTTTGAGCCTCCGAAGATTTTAAATCTGCTGATATGTATAAGGCCGGATATTCTATGCTAGTTGAATTATTTTTTACCATGTTTGACCTCGGTTAAAAGGACCTGCCTCATAGTGTCGAGTAATTCAGCCGAAGATTTTTCCCTGAAGCAAGTCAATACTTCATTTGCATATCGTTTGTACATATTGGTTATGCTAAGAGGATTAATATTTTCTATATATGGGTATAGATCAGGGAATAACAATACTCTCTGGTAAGGGGATAACACTTTTATAGCCTCGTGAAAGCGTAACAAATCGGCTATTCTAACGAGTATTTCCAGAGAATGATCTGGCATTTTGAGGAATATTGGTGAATTAAATATGTTGAATACGTCGATGAGGTGTTCATCATATTTCAAAGCAATCTTAGCAGGATGCAGCGAAATTCGTCTGGTAATGCAGGGAAAACAATCACCGTCATGGGTACCGATATAATTAGGATTATCGAACCACATTTT
>DAOUMG010000132.1:0-3296 GCA_034411935.1 Dehalococcoidaceae bacterium | reverse complement strand
ATGAATGCCTTTTTCCTCGAATAGGGGACGAAAAGCTTCTCCTGCTTCTTTAACAATAGATGAGATATCCACAATACTTTTTGCTGAACATGGTTTGCTTTCATCTACTTTAGCCAGCAATAAAAGATCATTAATAAGAATCTCCATTGCATTGACACGATTTGCGATGAAAGATAGGAACTCTTTATACTCATCGGAATTCCTTTTACCGCTAAGGGCTTGTGTCAATGATGTTTTTATTGAGGCTAATGGTGTCTTTAGTTCATGTGCTGCGTCGGAAATAAACATCTTTTGAGAACCGAAATACCTCTCCAGTCTTCCGGCCATACTGTTAAAAGATCGAGCCAGGCTTTCTATTTCATTGGTTGAATTAATCTCAACTCTCTTACTTAAATCCCTTTCGCTAATTGTTGCGGCTACTTTTACTACTTCTTGTAAAGGAACTATTCTTTACCTTTATTCTAAATTGTGATCTTTGTTGTACCTACGTAGCACTCAATTGGTACCGCGGCGAAGAATTACTTGGTGAATGGGGAGTTGATGGGCTTCAAATGTCCTACGTCACCACCGTATCCCTTAAGGCACCGGAAGGCGGTTTTACTCCTGGCGAGTACAGTGTTAAGGTCTGGATTGGCGACAGGCAGGTGTTTGATACTCCCTTCACAATTGTATAGGCCTCACCTTTTAGATTTGAGCTATATCACTGAACATTTTAGAAAGATACTAAATAAAAGCCCTCTAAAATAAATCTAAGGCTTATTTCCTGTGAGGCTATCTTGGTTATTACCTGTTGGGTTGTTTGGTTTAGAGTCCAGCCTCCACCAATAAACAAATGAGTGGAAATTAAAGCGTAGGCTGATATTGACCTGCCCCCCAAAAACGGAGCCATTCTTATGTTAGACTGGCGATTAAATGAAAAAGGGGGCAGGTCACCTCCGAGATGTAAGTATTCCTAACCTTAATACTCATTTTAGTCCTTTAGTACGATGGGATTTAAGTATAAATACTGATTGACAGCCTCTATTAAAGTGCTACACTCACTGTAGGATTGTTATATATTATTTAATACCCGTTCGTAGTGAAGCTATGCCTATTTGTGCGTAGTTTTTTTATATCGCAAATGAATATCTCTTTAGGAGGTGTAAGGCGATTATTAGGCACCTGGGAGAGACCGGGTGGCACTCGGGAAAGACCGAAAGATTAGAAGGAGGTTAATAAATGTTAAAATTTCATTCTACAGTTAGCCGTAGAGATTTTATGAAATGTCTAGGAATGGCCACTGCAGGATTAGGTGCTGCGGCTGCAGCTACTCCCGTGTTTCATGACATGGATGAACTAATGGCAGCAGGCGGTAGCTCAACACCTCAGGTAAAGGAAAAATGGCCGTGGTGGGTCAAAGAGAGAGAATACCTTGACTCTACTACCGAGGTCGATTGGAACATCTTAGAGCGATATAACCGGAAAGCTTACAATAACACTACTGCATTTTATACCCCAGAACACTATCAACAGGTTGAAGCCGCCAGACATCTGATGCGAGTAGACCGCATAAACAGAGGTTACCGACCCCGAACAGGTGACAAAGGTTATGGGTTAAGGGACTATGCCCTGATAGTGTCAGGTTGGATGAATTCAGGCGGTTATCCCGGATATCATAAGATGTTAGGCGAACCTGATAGTAGAATATTCGGTGTTGGAACAAACTTTATACCAGAAGGCTCACCCAGATGGGAGGGAACGCCGGAAGAAAACTCCCACATGATGCGGGTTGTCTCCAGGCTCATGGGCGCTGGCCGCGTCGGCTTTGGTCAATTGCACGAAGCAACAACCAAGAAAATGGTACAACTAAACGCCGGGGATGCTGGTAGTAATAATATCGTTTTTGAGGACGTTCCCAAGCCCTATGCGGCGACAGGAAAATGGGTGATGCCTAACAGTTGTAGGTACCTTCTCCTACCTGAAATCAGGATGAGAAGAGAGGAACTGCTGGCCCCCAATAGTGCAATGTGCCGTGGTATGGTAGGCAAGGCTTATTCGCAAATAGATATCTTTGGCTGGCGCATTACTTCCTTTATGAAGGCTATAGGCTGGAACATATGTTCAACGAGTACGTCGGGCCTGACTCCGGGGCGAGCAGGATTCGCTGTTCTATTTGGCATGGGAGAAATGGGTCGAGTTCATGCTCAAATCACGCCGGAATTCGGTCCTGATATCAGATGCGCCATGGATACTTACACTGATCTGCCGCTAGCGCAGACTAATCCGATAGATTGCGGTATGGCCCGATTCTGTCAAAGCTGTACAAAATGTGCTGATATGTGCCCCGGTGCAGCTTTGTCTTATGATAAGGAGCAGAGTTGGGAAACGGGTGGTTACCATACGGATTACGACAATCCTGACTACTTCGATGCCTCAAAGTTTAACCAGCCGGGCAAGAAGGTTTTCTGGTTAAACCACATGGCCTGCCGTAGTGTCTGGCGTAATTCAGATGCCTCCTGTAGCATCTGTTACGCTAATTGCGTATTCACAAAAGACAGGATAGCCAGTATCCACGAACTTGTTAAACCAATTGTAGCCAATACCGGCATCTTTAACGGCTTCTTCTTTAACATGGACAAGGCTTATAAGTACGGTGAGTATAGTCCATATTATCTTGAAGCGGGTTATGAACCAAGTGACCCGGATCCATATTGGGAAGGTTACCTGCCGCCGGTATACGGGCTCAGTACTAATTATTAGCAATAAAGAAACGGAGGTAAAAAGAAATGTTTACCCTATTCGTCTTAGCATGGGCTATTGGTGGCCTCCTCGGAGGTATTGGCCTCTGGGCACTTATTTCATGGTTACGCAAGAAGAATATGAAAACCCTATGGTATGACTGGCTCATTGCCGCCATAGGATTATTCTTGTTTCTATTTTCAGTCCAGAATTCCTACGGTTCCGTTATGGAAAGATATGTACAAGCTGGCTGGATGTTCTTATTATTCCCCGGACTGGTAGGCATTATTATGATGGGCATTGTCGCCCTACAAGTACAGCGGCGTAATAGAGCAAAGGCATAAGTTAGACAAGTCCGGCCGTGCATGGTGAAACGAAAAGCTATGCACGGCCGGACTTAAAAGTGTAGAATATTAGCATCTGCAAACTTAAAATTTGAGTCGTAAAGTCTGATATAGGGGTCTTAATACTATTGTGTTCAAAAAGATACTAATTACACTGGCAATCATTAGCCTGATTGGTGCTTCTGTCTACAGTCACCTGCCGAAAACTGAAGATGTTGAATCATATGTATCCCA
>DAOUMG010000131.1:0-17804 GCA_034411935.1 Dehalococcoidaceae bacterium | reverse complement strand
ATAGCTATGTAGTTAGAGTTCCCTTTTCTACTGGGCGCTTCATTGCCGAATGGAGCGCCCTCTTCTATTTTGTACATATGTAGTTCTATACCTCCTGAATTATTTATTTGGCGCCGTGACTTCATTTGTATCAATATCTATACCATTACTCACCCCCTCTCTATTAAGGCCTTGCAACAACCTCCTGGCTTGGCCTTCTAAACCAGTTGGTGCCAGCACCAAAACCTCATCACCGAATATCGTCAAGCTGTCTATCCTATTGCCGTAGTACCGGCACCAGCTGGCTGGCAAGGTTACCCCGATCGAAGCCCCGATCTTAAAAGATTTCCTGGTTAGCACGAAGCTCATTTGTAGCCCTCCATAAAAAGTATTTATATGCGCATTAATATTTTAGTTAGTATTTTTAGCTACGCTAAATACTTTATTAGGCATTTTTTAACTGGAATCACGTGAGCGGCGGCAAATCCTCCTCACTGATTTTATGCCGGTCAGTGCCAGCCAGACATATATGAAATGACGCCTGCCGAATAACCAGATACCCAGGCTAAGTATCATACCGGCGAAGATGCTTAAATGAAGGCCAGAAATAGCCAGCAGGTGGCTGGTGCCGGAGAGTCTGAAATCGGCAGTTACAGAATCGGGGATATTTCCGCGGATACCTAAAATAATGCCCTGAGCCAGTGACGCCTGGGGTTCGGGCAGGGCGCCGGCCAGGTTTGAAGCCATCTCTGCCCGTAAGGAGTAAATCCACTCCAGAAGTCCGGCGCCATTACCGCTGCTTAAGACCTCTATTCCCGGGTAGAGTATGGTAGAATAAATGCCCTGGCTGGAAAGATAGCCCGGTAATCAAAATCCTCGAAGCTGGCCGGTGTCTCCAGCTTGCCGGTTGCTTCTAGCTCATCCCCATAGTTATACTCGGTATAGGGAACGACGAACAGCAGGGCGGTGCCCTTAACCTCCTGCCAGTCGCCATCGGCTGTTTTCAGCCGGCTGACTTCCAGGTAGAGGTGATTCGTCTTATCACCGACCTCGGTATCCCGGCTCAAGATACCCTGAATAGTTACCGTGTCTTTATCATTGTAATAATTTAGATAGCTATCGCTATCACCGGGCTGGCTTTGCTGGTAGAGCCAGGCGCCGCCGAAGAAGACTGCCAGCGAAAGACTTAAGGTGATAACCAATCTTCGGTGGCCCTTAAACGCCAGCAGCGGCAGCGGAAGTAGACCGAGTAATATTAGAGCCGGTGGCAGGTTGAAGCTCGCCCCGAATAATATACCCAGTAACCAGGCACAGCTTATATAGATTAATGTCAAGCTATAAACCTCCCTTTAATCGGAAACGGTTATCAGGTTCTTTATCTGCTCGTAGGTGGCCATGCCGATGCCCTCTACCCTGGTTATTTCAAGAGTATTTAAAAAAGGGCCGTTCTGGTTGCGGTAGTCAATAATGCTACGGGCCTTTTCAGGACCTACGCCGGGCAGAGCTTCCAGCAGCCAGGCTTCGGCACGGTTTATGTCTATCTTCTGCGGCTCCTGGGCTCTGTCAAGATATGGTATATATAATTCAATAAGCTCGGCGCTGCCGTTATCTGTTACGCCGCCGGCTGCGTTAATCAGGTCGCCTAAAGTATCTCCTTCAAGCAGGGAGTAGTAGCCGGGAATACTCACGGCGCCGCCGATATAAATCTGCTCAACTCCGAAAGAATCCTGTGGCGGCAGTTTGATTTCAATAATTTCACCCTGAGTACAGCCGCCCGGTACTATCAGGCAAATTATAGTCAGGGACGTTAGAAGGGGTATAATCGTTTTAAAACGCTTACTAAACATGGTAGACCTCCCGAAGATGATGATAATAAAATAAAATAAGTTATAATACCTTGAGTAAACTTAGTCAATAAAAAAAAGGCAGAAAGTAATGGTGGCGGTATGGCTAATCGGCAGTTGGTATTGATTAGTGATATGGTATAAAATATATAATAAGTACTAAAAGGAGGTCAGCTCTATGGTTGAGGAGACTAAAGCTAAGAAAATAATGACCAAGCCGCTGCCTCAAATTCTGGATGAGATTGAGGATAGCATCAGGCAGGCTAACGAAGCTGCCGATAATGCCAGAGCGGCTGCCGAAGAAGCTCGTAAGGCAGGGGAGAAGGCGGCCGGCGAGGCTGCCAGAGTAGCCGCCGAGGCAATTGCCAAGGTGCAGAAGAAAGCCACTGAAATTCTTGAACTAGCCGAGAGAATCAGGACTACCATACTTGAAGCGGCCGATATCATCGATAAAGGGCTTTCGGACAAAGCTCCGAAGCAGAAGTAACAGCTTACTAATGCCTACTCGCCGATAAGCGCCTTTCTCAAGGCGTCCTCAGTTTCGGAAGTAGTAACCGCTATTACCTCGTCCTCTGGTTGTAAGATGGTATTGGCGGTGGCTGTGGTAGGTTTTCGTTCCTTGCGGATGATAAGGGCTAAAATACTTTCCGGTGGCAGTGAAAGCTCTTTCAAAGCCTTGCCCACGTTTACCGAGTTTTCGGGGATTTTTATGTCTACTATTTCAAGCCCCTTCTCTCTAATGGTAAGCAGGTGGGTTAGCGGGTGCGATGGCACCTCGCGTTCGATATGTTCCAGGATAAGGCTGGTGCTACTGATGGCTGTTTCAATGCCCAGTTTTTTAAAAATAGTCTCGTTCTTAGGATTCCTGACGCGGGCTAGAACACGGGGCACTTTAAACCTGTGCTTGGCTAACTGGCAGGCGACCAGGTTATCCTCGTCGTCGCCGGTTACGGCAATGAGCATATCGGCTCGGGTGGTACCGGCTTCATCCAATATGGTGGTCTCGCAGCCGTCACCGCACAGGCAGATGCTGCCCATTTCATTATTGGCCATTTCGCAGAGTTCGCTTCTCTTCTCTATTAACAAAACCTCGTGCCCCTCGTTGAGCAGCGCTCTGGTCAGGAAATAACCGACCTGACCGCCTCCGACTACTATGATATACATTATGAAGCCTCTAACTCTCCAGTTTTTCCTTAATCATCTGGGCAAAGATGGTCGTCGGGCTAATGGCTTCCAGTCCCAGCATGGTGTAAAGGTCGCTGCGCAGGGGGTCGTAGATGCGGCAAATCACCTTGGAAACGCCATAGATTTCCTTGGCTATCTGGGCGGCCATGACATTGCGGTTATCTCCCTGGGTTACGGCTATAAAAGCGTCGGCTTCTTCTATGCCGGCTTTTTTTAATACCTCTTCGTCCAGGCCGTTGCCTAAAAGAGCGGTACCTTTAAAATCGGGCGGTAGCCGGCGGAAACTGGCGGCATCCTTATCCAGAGCGGTTATCTGGTGCCCTTCTTTATCCAGCAGGCTGGCCAGCTGAGCACCTACCCTTCCGCAGCCCATAATAATTATTTTCATAAATAGTCTCTTTATTCCGTTCTCTGGTGGTAGAGTATTACCCGGCAGGGGGAGTTTCGCAGGACATAGGGTACTACCTCACCCAGGCAGAATTCGCCGAAGCGGGTTTTATAGCTGACCCCCAGTATTATAAGGTCAATATCGCGCTCAATAGCTTCGCCGATGATAGCTGGTCCTACTTCGCGTGCCTGCAGGAGCTCGGTTTCTATCTGGCAGCTATGTTCCTTAGCAGATTTTTCTATTTCAGCTAAAATATCTTCGGCTTTGCTTATTTCGGATTCGACCTCGGCGTCAAGGGGTAACTCACGGCCTATTGAGATAATATGAATTGCGCAGATCCTTGCCTCGTTTTCTTTAGCCAGGCGGCAGGCCAGTTTTACGGCTTCTTTATCGGCTTCGTCGCCGATTACGGGTATCAATATTCTTGAAAATTCCATAGTTAATAAGTCTCAAGGAGGGTATTATAAACCCCAAACCTCCAATTTACAACACATATTATTAAATAAGGATTATACTTTATCTTCCTTTCCAGAAGGCTGGCACCATAAGTGCCAGCAGGGTAAACAGCTCCAGGCGGCCGGCCAACATCAGGAACATCAGCACTCCCTTGCCTACCGGCGGGATAAAGGCGTAGTTAGCCATCGGTCCTACGGCGCCGAGACCTGGGCCGACGTTGCCCACCGAGGCGGTAACCGAAGATAGCGCCGTCTCTATATCAAGCCCCAGGGCGCTCATTATCAGGAAGCCGCCCCACAATACGCCGAAGTAGAGGATGGTCATACCGATTATGCGTGAAGTAACCCTATCGGGCAGAACATTTTCACCTATCTTTATTGGTATCACCAACGCGGGATTAAAGGCGCGGCGCAGACGGCGGTAGGTGTATTTAACCAGTACCAGAATACGGACTACTTTGAGGGCGCCGCCGGTCGAGCCGGCAGAAGCGCCGATGACCATAAGTACCAGCAGCAGGCTGCGGGCAAAAGGCGGCCAGGTGCTGAAATCGGCGGTGGCGAAGCCGGTAGTGGTCATAATAGATGCCGATTGGAAACTGCCGTATCTCATGGCATCGCCGAAAGACATGCCCATATTAACGATAAGGTCTATATTGATTAGCAATATAGCGCTGATAATCAGAGCGATATAGAGCTTAAACTCGGGGTTGCCGAAGAGACGGCCTGGCCGTCTCTTCCAAAGTAGAAAATAGTACAACCCGAAGTTAACCCCGGCGGCAATCATAAAAAATAAGACTATGCCCTCGACCAGGGGGCTGTTATAGCTAGCGATGCTCAGGTCGGTCGGGGCAAAACCGCCGGTAGGCATAGTACCAAATGTTACCGTTAGCGAATCGAAGAAGGGCAGACCGGCTAGAAGTAGCAGGATTATTTCGGTTGCCGTTAAACCAAGGTAGATTGCCCATAACGCTTTAGCGGTGTCTCTTATTCGGGCGGTCAGCCTTTCGCCTTTTTGCCCTGGCATTTCGGCATCAACCAGGTGGGCGGCGCCGATGCCGAACACGGGGAAAAGGGCGACGAAAAGCATGATGATACCCATGCCGCCGAGCCATTGACTAAGCGAACGCCATAAAAGAATTCCGTGAGACTGGGTTTCTATCGAGGTGAAAACGGTAGCGCCGGTAGTGGTATAGCCGGACATGGCTTCAAAAAAGCAGTCCAGAAAGTTGGGTAAAGCGCCTGAGATAGCATAGGGCAAGGCGCCGAAGATAGCTGCTACCAGCCAGCCGCTGACTACTAAAATAAACGATTCACGGATAGTGAGTTTTTTTTCAGCCAGCCTGTTGAACCGCCATAAAAGAAAGCCTACTGCCAGGCTTATAATCGCCGAAAAGGCGAGGGCGGAGGCGTCACCCTCACTATATATTAGGCAGGTTACCATGGGGATGAGCATGGACAAACCGAGGATGGCAATCACCAGCCCCAGGTAATGTAGAATAATTCTTAATCTCATAAGATGCTTTACTTGAACAGCTTTTCCACTTCGTGGATGACGGAGAGGGGAGATATGATTATAATATGGTCTCCCGGCCCGATTTCCCTCTCGTCAGGCGGGATAATGGGATGGCCGCTATGTACTAAAGCTCCTACTACTACCCCTTTAGGCAGATCGACTTCGCTTATCTTCTTGCCGCTGATCTGGGCTTCGGGACTGACCACGAACTCTACCGCCTCGAGCTGTTTGCCCTCCAGCAGGGCTACCGAGATAGCGCCACCACTCAAGACAAAGTGGGCTATTTTACGGGCTGTCAGGATAGTCGGCGAGCCGGCCACGTCTATACCGGCCGCCTCGGCTATTGGTATGTAGCTCGGTCTGTTTATAACAGAAAGGCACCTGGGTACGCCCAGCGTTTTAGCCAGCAGGCCGGAAAGAATGTTAAGTTCGTCGTCCTCTGTGGTAGCTACAAAAGCATCAGCATGGGGTATCCCCTGTTCGATTAAAAATTCCCTATCGGTGCCCTCGCCCTGGAGGACGGTAGCCCCCTCCAGTTTGGCGGCTATATCCTGGCTAAGTTTTTCATCTCTTTCGATTAGTTTGACCGAGACGCCGCGGCGAAGCAGTTCTCTGGTGGTAAGATAACCGACACGGCCGCCGCCGAGGACTACCACTTTCTTAGCTGGCCTTTGTGGTGGGCTGAATATCTGCCCCAGTTCGTCCATATCCTCGTACGAGGCTATCAGGTGCACGCTATCGTCAGCTTTGATTACTTCTTCGGGGCCGGCCGCGATGATACCGCCGTCGCGGACGATGGCGGCTATAACACAGGGCTTGGGCAGGGTTATATCGCCTAGTTTCTTATCCACCAGCGATTCGTCTTTAATCCTGAACTCTCGTATCTGAACGAGGCCTTCGGCGAATTGCTCCACCGGTGTGGAATAAAAGCCGGATAGAATGCTTAACATTTCGTTGGCTATTTCCAGTTCCGGGTTAATAAAAACATCGATGCCCAGGCTCTTGGGTCTGATTATTTTGCGCGTTGACATGGGGGACTTGGCCGGTGTTAAAAAATAGCCGGAAAAAGCCGGATTTCTGATTCTGGCCGCCGTCCTGCCGGCACCCAGCTCTTTAGCCATAAAGCAGGTGACCATGTTGGTTTCATCACTGTTGGTTACCGCCAGTAGAAGGTCGGCGCGTTCAACCTCGGCTTCTCTTAACGTTTTAGGCGTGGCGGCGTTACCGGCTATGGTCTTGACATCGAGCTGGCGGCGAATACTGTCAAGCGCCTCCTCGGATTGCTCAATTACCACCACATCGTGCTGTTCTTCGGCCAGTAGCGAGGCGATATTGAAACCGACTACGCCGCCGCCGGCGATAATTATATACATCAGTTACCTCTTGAGGTTTCCCCTGGGTTTAGAGGATAACGCCTGGCAGCTAAATAAGCAAGCCGGCATATCTTTACTCGCTTGCCAGGTGAGGCCGGGGATAGCAAGAATAACTTGCCACTTTCCATATTTTAGCTTATTTAGCCTCCTTAATGTAAAAAAGACTTCCTAAAAGAAGCGGGCTGAATTGTATTCCTTAAGTATATACCTGTCAATAACCAGTCATTCTTCTTGGTACTCTCTGGTTTGTCCTGGTGGATTTTGTAGGCCAGCTTATAAAAGGTCTCCCTTTGATGAGCTGGGCAACTGGCGCCCCCGTGATGACCGTACCCGTTTAGTTTATTTATTAAAGGCGGAAGAGAGATTAAAGGGGTATTAAAAATAGGGCTGTGATGTTATAATATCACATAATTTCAATGTCTAATATCTATAGAAAACAAGTTAAGAGTTAGGAGGTTTTATTGGTAAGGTTTTCTTTTATTCCCAGGGAAACGAAGTTCTTCGACTTTTATGAAAATAGCGCTAAGAATATAGTTGATATCGCCTTAGCGCTTAAAGACCTGGTTTATGAATGGAATGATATTGAAAAGAGGGTAGAAGATATTACTGCCCTGGAGCATAAAGGCGATTCGATAACACATAAAATAGTCGCCCAGCTTCACTGTACTTTTGTTACCCCTTTCGACCGCGAGGATATGGCTAATCTTGCCGAGAGGATGGATGATGTTACCGATTTCATTCATGCCGCCGCCGACTCTATGTATATATACAAAGCTAAACAACCTGCCGAGCGGGCCAGGGAACTTGCCGATATCATCGTAAAGGCGGCGGAAGAGGTGGCTAAGGCGATACCTCATCTGCGGCATAAGGCTGAAATAAAGAAAGTCCTTGAAAGCTGCGTGGAACTTAACCGCCTGGAAAATAAGGCTGACAAAGCCTACCGCTCAGCACTCGGAGAGCTTTTTGAGGATTCAAAGGATATTACCCATATAATCAAGTGGCGGGAAATCTACGAGCATATGGAATCCGCTACTGATAGGTGCGAGGATGTCGCCAATGTTCTTGAGGGAGTAGCGTTAAAGCATGCCTGATGCCTCGCTCGGGCTTTTTGTTCTCATAATAGCTCTGGCAATAGGATTTGGATTTGTTAACGGATTAAACGATGCCGCTAATGCAATTGCTACAGTAGTCGGTACCCGTGTCTTATCCCCAAGAAATGCCGTAATACTGGCCGCTATTTTCAATATGGCCGGTGCCGCTACCGGTACAGCGGTAGCAATAACCATCGGGAAAGGCATATTACTTCCTGAAGCTGTCTCTTACGAGACAATTGTCGCTTCACTGGCTGCGGTAATCATCTGGACATCTATAGCCACTTATTATGGCCTGCCGGTAAGTTTAACACATGGATTTGTAGCCGGGCTGGCCGCCGCCGGCTTCGCCGTACTCGGCTTCGATGCCGTTAACTGGGGCAGGCTGGGCGAGATAGCGTCGGCGATAGTTTCTGCTCCCGTGCTGGGCTTTATCGGCGGTTTCCTGCTAATGATTTTGCTCTACTGGATTTTTAGAAAGAGCATACCGTCGAGGGTTCAGGTGATATTCAGCCGTCTACAGATTATATCTTCAGCTTTTATAGCCTATAGCCATGGCAAGAATGACGGGCAGATGCCCATAGGCATTATGATGATGGCGCTGGTAGCCGGTGGTTTCGCCACCTGGGACAGTATTCCCTGGTGGGTAATCATAGTTGGCGCTCTTTCCATAAGTGCCGGCACGATGATTGGGGGATGGCGCGTTATGAGGACGCTAGGTTTCAGGGTAACCAAGCTCCGCCCGATTCACGGCTTTGCCGCCCAGACCGCGGCGGCGGCGGTTATAGAAGGGGCTTCCTGGCTGGGCATACCTGTTAGCACTACCCACTGTATCAGCTCTTCTATAATGGGCGTCGGTGCTACTAGTAGGCTTTCGGCGGTAAGGTGGGGTATTGCCGGCAACATTGTTACCGCCTGGGTAATAACCTTCCCTATCTGCGGGGCGATAGGCTACCTTGTAGCTTCATTCTTCCGTCTGTTTGGCGGCTAGAGTTCAATTTTACGGCGGTTTAAGCGGCGCTTCTCGTCACTTATGATAGCCAGAATCTTTTTTACGGCCAGGTCAATCTCGTTTTCATGGTTAACTACTATATAATTAAAAAGCTTTAGTTTCCTCATTTCCTCCTCGGCAGTTTCAAGGCGATGGGAATAGGTTTCGGCCGTTTCCGTGTTGCGCCGACTCAACCGTTGAGATAACTCTTCCATGGAAGGAGGCATCAGGAAAATGAATACCGCCTGAGGTAGTAGCTTCTTAATAGTAGCCGCCCCCTGGACATCTACCTTTACTATGGTGTCAGCCCCGCCTGATAATGATTTTTTTATCGACTCCCTGGGGACGCCATAGTAATTGCCATAGACGTTAGCCCATTCCAGAAATTCATTGCGGGCAATCATTTCCTGGAGGTCCTCTTTTGAGATAAAGTGGTAGTCCTTCCCGTTGGTTTCACTTGATCGCTTAGGCCGTGTGGTTACCGTTACGATGTATTTGAGCGAGTCATCAAGCTGCCGCATCCGTGCTAAAACGGCGTCCTTACCCACTCCCGAAGGCCCGGAAATTACCAGAAGCAGCGGATTCTCTGATGATTTAGATATCGGCTTTTTCATCGGCCGATTCTATTTTTGGCATCTGCCCGCCGCGGGCTACCTGCAGTCTGCCGGCGATTGTTTCGGGAGCTAGCGCCGCTAGAATTATGTGTCCGCTATCGGCGAAAATAACCGCCTTGGTCTTGCGGCCGTTGGTCATATCAATCAGCAGTCCTTTATTTCTGCTCTCCTGAACGGTGCGTTTAATAGGCGCAGAGTTGGGAGGCGAGATGGCGATAACCCTGTTCATGGCTAAAATATTGTTAAAACCGATATGCGTTAGTTCTATGACCATAATATACCTCGATATTTAAAATCTGACGGAGAAGCTAAAGTAACTATAATAAAAGGGATAAATTATGTAAAGCCCTGAAAATCGTCAAAATAAAGAGTTCTTATGCGATTTAGAGATAACCATCACCCCCTAGCCGTTTTATTCTGGTGTGATAAACAATATCTTATACCTTTGGCTGGTCTAAAGCAATAGTAAAATTTGAAATCAGCTACATTTAATGATAGATTATGCCTGTTTTTAACCTGGATTGATAGCGGGATTAATTTAGCTTAAGGCGTTTATTGATTACCGTGGTGTTTTAGCTGAAAAAGGGAGAATTTAGTATTGTATAAGATTTTATTTCGGCAGGACCTGGCACCCAAAATCCATCTATTCAGGATAGCTGCCCCGATGGTAGCCAAGAAAGCTCAGGCAGGGCAGTTTATAGTTTTAAGGATAGATGAGCAAGGGGAGCGCATCCCGCTGACCATTGCCGACTGGGACAAAGAAGAAGGCAGCATTACCATCGTTTTTATGGAAGTAGGTACCTCCACTTATCGTCTGGCGCAGTTGAAAGCTGGCGACTCCATCGCCGATTTCGTTGGCCCCTTGGGAATTCCGAGCCATATAAAGAAGTACGGCAAAGTGGTCTGTGTAGCCGGCGGCTTTGCGGTGGCTCCGATAGTGCCTATCGCCCGCGAGTTAAAGCGAGCCGGTAACGAGGTTATCTCCATTCTGGGAGCAAGGAGCAAGGAACTTATTTTCTGGGAAGAGCGCCTGCGCGACGTGAGCGACCGCCTGATGGTAACCACCGATGATGGCTCTTATGGTCACAAGGGAGTAGTTACCGAGCCGCTTAAGGAGCTCTTAGAGAAAGAAAAGGTAGACCGGGTTATCGCCATCGGTCCCAGCATAATGATGAAATTCTGCTCCAGGACTACCGAAGCCTTTGGAGTCAAGACGATTGTCAGCCTTAATTCTATAATGATAGATGGCACCGGCATGTGCGGCTGCTGCCGGGTATCCGTCGGCGGGGTGACCAGGTTCGCCTGCGTAGAGGGTCCCGATTTCGACGGACATCAGGTTGACTGGGACCTTCTGCTGGCTCGCCAGCGTATTTACCTTGACGAAGAGAGACGCTCCTTTGAGCATTGTTGTAAGCATCAGGAAACGACCCAAGAATAGATTTGTCTCCTTTAGGGAGGTACTGGTTTATGGCCGAACTTAATCTTAACCGGCAGGAAATGCCCAGGCAGACTCCTGCCGAGCGGGTTAAGAACTTTGACGAGGTAGCCCTGGGTTATAGCGACCAGCAGGCGAAGGCAGAAGCCGTTCGCTGTATCCAGTGTAAGAAGCCTTTGTGTGTCGGTGGCTGCCCGGTAGAAATAAATATCCCCGGTTTTATCAGAGCTATCGTTGATAGCGATATGCCCGAAGCTGTCAGGATACTAAAGGATAAAAACAGCCTGCCCGGTATCTGCGGCCGCGTCTGCCCGCAGGAGACGCAGTGCGAGGCAGTCTGCGCCCTGCATAAGAAAGGGGCATCGCTGGCCATCGGCCGCCTGGAGCGCTACGTGGCCGATTGGGAAAGGGAGCATATGGGGCTGGTTAAACCGAAAAAGAAACCTGGAAAAACAGGTAAGGAGGTAGCCATTATCGGCTCGGGGCCTGCCGGGCTGGTAGCCGCCGCCGATTTAGCCAAGCTGGGGCATAACGTTACCATCTTTGAAGCTCTCCATACCGCCGGCGGGGTGCTCGTCTACGGCATACCGCAATTCAGGCTGCCCAAGGAAATCGTTAAGGCTGAGGTTGATTATGTCGCCTCTTTAGGGGTAAAGATTGAGCTTAATGCCGTCATCGGCAAAGTAGCCACTATAGATGAACTACTGGATGGCGGTTTTAAGTCTATATTTTTAGGCACCGGCGCCGGTGCACCGCTTTTTATGAACATAGAGGGCGAGAATCTAAACGGCGTCCTCTCGGCTAACGAGTTTCTGACCAGGGTCAATCTGATGAAGGCTTATAAATTCCCCGAATATGATACTCCAATAAAAATAGGTAAAAAAGTAGCTGTTATCGGTGGTGGAAACGTGGCTATGGACGCCGCCCGCTGTGCCCTGAGGCTCGGCGCTGACGAGGTCAGTATTATCTACCGCCGCTCCGATGAGGAAATGCCGGCCCGCCGTGAAGAAGTGGAGAATGCCCGCGAGGAGGGCGTCAAGTTTAAGCTTTTGACCAATCCCAAGCGTTTTATAGTTAACCAGCAAGGTTGGCTTAAAGCTATGGAGTGCTACCAGATGGCGCTGGGCTCTCCCGATGAGAGCGGCCGTCGCCGCCCGATTATAAAAGAAGGTAGCGAGTTCATGATGGATATTGATATGGGTATCGTCGCTCTGGGCACGCGGCCTAATCCGCTGGTTGCCTCGACTACGCCCGGCCTCAAAACAGATAATAAAGGCATTGTAATTACTGATGAAGCAAACGGGCGGACTCAGAAGCCGGGTGTATGGGCCGGCGGTGATATCTCAACCGGCGCCGCCACCGTAATCAGCGCCATGGGCGCCGCCAGGCGGGCGGCTCGTGATATAGATGAGTTCTTAAGAAGCAGCTAGTCTAGGGTATTTCGTAGAATACGTCGTCTATCTTCTTTTCGGTTTCCTTTTCTTCTTCGGCCGGTATTTCTGCCTTTTCTTTTTCGACTTCTTTAGCTGCTTCTTCCGCTTTCTTTTCTTCTTCGGGCGTGGCGTCCGGGGCTTCTATGGGAATCGGCGTAGAGAAGTGGTGCTGAGTCCAGAGCCAGTTACCCTCGACCTTTTCCAGCACTCCGGTCATTCTGGCCGGGATGGTTACTTCCTGTTTGCCTTTCTTTTTAATTTTATAGGTTGTGTTCGAGGCTACCCAGGCGGCATCGCCATTGGCTTTTATGGAGGTCCAGCCGTACTTTATAGATATGCTATCGGCTTCCTCAAAGGTCTTCTTCATCCTTTCCTTAAGGCCATGATCACCGATACTCAGCTCCTTTTCCTCAAGGCCGATAGTTAGCATATTCGGCTCTTTGGCAAAGAGATTCATAAAGGCTTCAAGGTCCTTGGTTTGCAGTGCCTCGGCCATTTTATTCAAAATACCGTTAATTGCATTTCTGGTTGCCTCGTCGGCTTTCATAGCTATGCCTCCCTGATGAATGGTATGATAATCCTTAGCAGGTAACTGAAAGATAAGTTTATATCGGCTGCTGTATCGCTGTCAATTGGTTTTATCGGTAACTAGACATTGAAAAGGAAGGTAATCACGTCGCCATCCTGGACAATATAGTTTTTGCCCTCAAGTCTTAAAAGACCGTGTTTGCGGGCTTCGGCGATGCTGCCAATTCTTAATAATTCGTCACAGCCGATAACCTCGGCGCGGATAAAGCCCCGCTCCATATCTGTATGTATTTTACCGGCTGCCTTAAGAGCCGTGGTGCCGCCGGGGATAGACCACGCCCTGACCTCGTCGGAAACGGTGGTGAAGAAAGATATAAGCCCTATAAGATGATAAGAAAGCTCAATGATATGGTCAAGTCCGCCCTGCTTGAGGCCGAATTCTTCTCTGAAGCCGGCGGCAGTTTCTTCATCTAGCTGGGCCAGTTCGGTTTCCAGTTTGCCGCATAGCGTGGTAAGCAGGCAGCCCGGTTTCTGGAATCTTTCGGCCAGTTCTTTTTCCAGTTCCCGGACTTCTTTTAGCTGGCTTTCATCTATGTTTATGATTATAAGTAGCGGTTTGGCGCTCAGGAACTGGTAGCAGCAGACTATCTTTGCTTCCTCGCCGGTAAGCTCAAGCTGGCGGATAGGGATATCTTTCTCCAGGCTGGTTTTAAGCCTGCCCAAAAGCTCTTGTTCGTGGTGTAATTGCTGGCTCTCGGCATGGTCGGCTTTTTTAAGGGAAAGATCTATTTTACTCAGCCGCCGCTCGATGATTGCCAGGTCGGAAAAAGTAAGCTCCAGTTTCATAGCCTCGATATCCCGCCTGGCTTCAATGCTACCTTCGGGGTGGGGTATGCTCTCATCGGTAAAAGCACGGACGACATTTATCAAGGCGTCCGTATTGGAAAGCTGGGTCAGCAGTTCTCCCGGGATGGCGCTGTCCCCCGCCAGGCTTTTCACTGAAGCGCTAAGGTCCAGGTATTTAACTTCGGCGGCTATCACTTTCTTTGGGTTGAGCAACCTTGCCAACTCATCAAGCCGGGGCTCGGGTACCCTGGCAATACCCAGATGGCTGCCTTCATGGTAATAGCTTTTGCTATCGGAACGCCCCCCGGTGAGGGCATTGAATACGGTAGTACGACCGCTCTGGGCTAATCCGATGATGCCGATGCCAACCGTCATCATTCCTCCTGGTGACCTTCCGATGTCGGCCTATTTGCCAGATTTGATGATTGCCTGAGAGAGTTTAAGAGCCGTTTCTCTCTCTTTGGCCGTTATCTTGTCGCTGGCGGCCAGGCCTAGCAGGGCGTTCAGCGCTTCCTGAGTGCCGATCTTGGCGATGTACTTGACGGCTACCATCCTGAGTTCGGCGGCCAGATCCAGGTCGGTGGCGATAGCTTGTAGTTTTTTAAGTTCGCTCTCTACCTGTTCCGAGGTCATACTCATACCTCCGTAGCTGCTTTACCGGTGGGCTGAATCTTTGAGTATTACCGTTTAATTTTACTCCCGGAATAGCCCCAGTTCAATAGCTACTTTCAAGATAAACGGCTTTCGTGCTCAAGAAACATACCTTCTGAATCAGTGAAATATGATAGAATAAAAGCACATTTCAGGGAGGCGGATTTGCTATACTTACTATACGGGCCGGATGATTTTTCACTGAAAGAGACTTTTGAAGAGATAAAGAAAGAACTGGGCGACGCCTCGCTGCTTGATATCAATACCAACATCCTGGACGGGCAAAGAATCAACCCGGGTGAGATGAATACCATCGTCGGGGCAGCTCCTTTTCTGGCGGAAAAGCGGCTGGTAATTGTTAATGGTCTGCTGAGACGATTCCAATCCGGGGGAAATGCCGGGCGGCGTAGAGATAACGGTCAGGCTGATGAAACAGGCAGCCACAGAGAGTTTGTAGCTATTATAAACAGGCTGCCGCAGAGCACGGTGCTGGTGCTGGTGGACGAAGAGTTGAAGAAGGAAAACCCCATGCTTAAGGAGTTACCGGAGGCGGCTATCGTCAAAGCATTCCCTCCTATCAAAAAAGAGAAGCTTAGAAGCTGGATAAAAAAGCGGGCTACAGGAAAAGGCGGACAAATCTCGCCAGGGGCGGTAGATTTGCTATCCCGTCTGGTAGGCTCTGACCTGTGGGTAATGGCCGGCGAGATTGACAAGCTGGTGCTCTATACTTCTGGTCGCATTATTGAGGAAGCCGATATTGAACGGATGGTAGGTTATACTCAGGAGGCAAGCGTCTTTGCTATGGTGGATGCCATTGTAGATCGCAAGATAAGGCAGGCAGTAGGTTATTTAACGAGCTTGTTTGAAGCCGGCTATCCCTATTCTTATATGCTCCATATGCTGGCACGGCAGGTAAGGTTGATTGTCCGTACCAAGGTGCTTTTAAATCGTGGACTGACAGAAAGAGAGGTTAAAAATACCCTGGGGCTTGCCAGCGATTTCGCCTGGAGTAAAACCAGGCAGCAGGCAAACAACTATTCACTTAAAAGCTTAAAAGAAGTATATGAAAAGCTCCTGGAGACGGATGTCGCCATTAAAACGAGCAGGTACGACGGCGAGCTAGCCCTGGATATCCTGGTAGCCGAGCTTTGCCGGCAGGAACGGCCTTAAAAAGGATTTATATTTCCTTCCGGTGCCATTAAATTGACAGCTAATCTAACTTGAACTAAAATCTTGTGTAGTTTGAATTTATATTTTGGTGAAAATAGTTGAACGGCGACCAGCTTCGCGAGGAATTTCTAAGATATTTTGAGGGGAAAGGGCATAAGAGAATTGTCAGCTCATCCTTGATTCCCCACGATGACCCGACCCTGCTGCTGACCAACGCCGGTATGGTACAGTTTAAGCCCTTTTTCCTGGGTGAGAGTAAACCGCCCGCTAAAAAACTGACCTCCTGCCAGAAGTGTTTCCGTACTACCGACATAGAATCGGTGGGCGATTCCACTCACCTGACCTTTTTTGAAATGCTGGGAAACTTCTCCATTGGTAGTTACTTTAAAAAAGAGGCTATCGCCTGGGCATGGGAGTTCGTTACCGAACACCTTAAGCTTGATAACAAGCGGTTATGGATTACCGTTTTTACTGATGATGATGAAGCTTTTAAACTATGGTGCGAGACAGGCGTTCCCGAAGATAAGATTTTAAGATTCGGTGCTAAAAATAACTTCTGGGGTCCGGCCGGCGACTGCGGTCCCTGCGGTCCCTGCAGCGAAATTCACTATGACTTCGGAGAGGAGATAGGCTGTGGCAGGGCAAATTGCGCTCCCAACTGCGATTGCGGCCGTTTCTCGGAAATCTGGAACCTGGTATTTGTCCAGTACGACCAGGACAGGCAAGGCAAGCGAACTAATCTCCCCAGCCCCAGCATAGATACCGGTATGGGCCTGGAGAGGACGGCGGCTGTTTTACAGGGCGTTACCACAGTCTACGAGACGGACTTTTTTAACCTGCTGATTGATAAAATCACTAAAATAAGCGGCAAGAAATACGGGCAAGACGGGGAAATAGATACCGCTATGCGGATAGCAGCCGAGCACGGACGGGGGCTGGCTTTTCTTATCGCCGACGGCGTGCTGCCTTCAAACGACGGACGGGGCTATGTGCTGAGGCGCCTTTTGCGGAGAGCGGCTCTTTTCGGCAGGAAGCTGGGATTAACCAAGCCTTTCCTGGCTGAAATAGCAGACGTGGCAATAGAGCAGATGAAGTATATCTACCCGGAGCTACAGAAACAGCGGGACTTTATCCTTGAACTAATCCAAACCGAGGAGGCCCGCTTTGACCAGACACTGGCTACAGGCCTTGAGCTGCTTGAGGATATATTACAGAGCCCCTCAAGTAAAATGGGAGGCGGAATCTCCAGTAAAGAAGTCTTTAAACTATACGATACCTACGGCTTTCCCGTTGAGCTGACAGCGGAAATCGCCCGGCAGAGGGGCCTTTCTGTTGATATGGAAGGCTTTGCCGGGGAGATGTCTCTTCAGCGGGAGAAAGCCCGTGCCAGCCATCGCTTTGAGCTAGACGCCAAGATTGGCCTTAATGCTAAACTTGAGCTTGAAGCCTCGCGGTTCGTCGGCTATGGTTGTCTGAGAGGGAAGTCAAAGATTTATGGTCTTTTAATTAAAAACGAACCTATGGAAACGATATCACAAGGGCAGGAAGCGGATATCATACTTGAGGAAACCCCGTTTTACGCCGAGATGGGCGGCCAGATAGGCGATACCGGCATTATTAAGGACGCCTCGGGGGAGTTTATAGTTAGTGATACCAGACAAGGTCCTTCAGGTACTATTATCCACAGGGGCAAGGTCTCAAGCGGTGAGCTTAGACTGGGTAACGAGGTAGAGGCTGCCGTTGACGGGCCGAGGCGGCTGGATATCGCCCGCAACCATACCGCCACCCACCTGCTCCAGTATGCCCTACGGGAGGTACTGGGCGAGCATATCCAGCAGCGGGGCTCGGTGGTAGCCGCAGACAGGTTAAAGTTTGACTTCTGCCATTTGAAGGCGATGACGGCAGATGAAATCCTGCAGGTTGAAAAACTGGTTAATGAGAAAATCCGCCAGAACCTGTCGGTATATGATGAACAGATGGGTTACAGAGAGGCGGTAGCCGGGGGCGCTATTGCCCTATTCGGCGAAAAATACTCGGATACAGTAAGGGTGCTTAAGGTAGGCAGACCCCCTATCAGCATTGAGCTGTGCGGAGGTACCCATCTGGACGCCACCGGTGAGATAGGTTTTTTCCGTATTACCAGCGAAGGCAGTATCGGTGCCGGGTTACGACGTATAGAAGCTGTTACCGGGCACGGCGCCGAAACCTGGGTTTCACGGGAATTTAGCCGAATTGGTTCGGAAGTAGATAAGCTCAAGAATGAGCTTGAGGAAGCGCACAAGGAGATTCAATCACTGGGGAGAAAGCT
>DAOUMG010000130.1:0-12098 GCA_034411935.1 Dehalococcoidaceae bacterium | reverse complement strand
AAGGGACTGGAATCCATATGGAATGCTGGAAAAATCAACCTGGTGTTAAGAAACTGTTTGTTGATTGGTGTACGAAAATGAAGGAATATTTTATACAGGAATTAGACTTTACGTACCAAGCCACAATGGAAGATGTGTCCACCGACTCTGGGCGCGGCAGCTGGAAAAAGAACTCAAGGGTTTTATGGCAGCCAGAAAGAGCGCCACAATGCTGGATCTGGCCTGTGGTACCGGATTCATAGCCTTTAGAATTGCCAGGAAGCACCATAATATAGATATAGACGGCTTTGATATCACGCCGGAAATGGTAGCCGTAGCCAAAGCGCGTAAAGATAAAGATTTTAAAGAAAGAAATATAAACTTCTGGGTAGGTGATTCAGAGGTGCCTTACGGCAAGGAGAAGTACGATATTATTACCACCTGCTTCGCCTTCAGAAACTTCGCCAATAAAAGCCTGGCTGCGGAGAATGTGTTTCAGGCTCTGAAACCGGGCGGTATCTTTATCATTCAGGATATGACCAAACCCGAGGAAGGTATTATTAGAAAAATTTATCTTTTCGCCCTGAAAAATATGCTACCGATTGTTTCGCGGGTACTCGGTATCGCCAGGTCGTCACCGGGATACCTGTACAATACTGTTATGCTTATGCCCAGAAATGAAGATATAAAGATGCTCCTTGAGAGCAAGGGCTTTCAAAACGCTTATTTTAAGAGCCTTTCCCTTGGCATGGGTTGTATCATCGTCGGCTTTAAAACCGGCTAGAAAGATGGTGATTATGGAGACACTTCTCTACGATATCGGTAACGGGAAATATCGTGATATCTATATCGGCAACGGTATTCTTGACGGGCTGCCGGCTGTTGCCGCTAAACTTAAGGCTGATAAGTTTTTAATAGTTACCGATAGCCAGATGGATAATTCTATAAAAGAAAAAGTCAGAGGCCTTCTGGCTAGTGTCACCGAAACGCATATCTTTAGCTTTCCGGCTGGTGAAGGCAGTAAAAACTTAAGCACTCTTGAATCGGTAGCCTCGCAGATACTGGATAAGTTTGCCACCAAGTCCAGCGTTATCGTCTGCCTGGGAGGTGGTGTCGTTGGTAACCTGGGCGGCCTGCTGGCGGCGCTGCTTTTCAGAGGTATCCGTTTCTTCCATATCCCGACGACGATGGTAGCCCAGATAGATAGCGCCATCGGCCAGAAGCAGGCGGTCAATTATAAAAAAGGTAAAAACCTGTTCGGCCAATATTACCCGCCGGAGTTCGTTTTCGTTGACTTCGATTTCTTGAGAAGCTTGCCCCAGCGGCATATAAAGGCCGGCCTGGCCGAATCGGTAAAGCACGCTCTGTGTCAGGATGAGAAATTTTTTAATTACCTTGAAAAAAACGCCGGCAGTTATAACTGGGCTATGATAGACGAGATATCGCGGCGTACTATAATCATGAAGCTTGAGCTCCTGGTGATAGACCCCTTTGAGGGCAAGCTGGACCCGCAGCTTGAGCTGGGGCATACCATCGGCCATGCCATTGAAATAATCAAAAGCGGTAAGTTGCTACACGGGGAAGCCGTCTCTATAGGTATGGTTGCCGAAGCTAAAGTTTCCTGCGCCCTCGGCTTTATGAATAACGGTTTATGCGAGAAAATAGCTGGAATACTGACCAAAATCGGCTTACCTGTAAATATACCGGCTGATGTAACTATAGACCAGATTATTGAGACGCTGAAATACGATAATAAAAGAAAAACGGTTAAGAACGATTTCTTCCTTCTTGAGGATTTTACCTGCTTTCATAAAGAAAACGGCAAAATCGGTACCAAAGTGCCCGAAGATACTCTGAGGCATATTCTTGAGAATTGCTACTGAAGAAAATCAGAGGATATCCTTTAGTTATTGGCTGCAGGCGGCCAGGTTAAAGTTCCTGCCGCAGGGAGTTATGCCCGTAGTTATAGCGGGCGCTGTCGCCTTCGGGGAGGGCAGTTTCAAGCCCGTTTACTTTGTGGTCGGCTTTTTGGCGGCGGCTGCCGTTCAGATTGGCCTGACCATGTTCAACGATACGCTGGACTTCATTTATGGCACTGACCGTAAAACCATGGGAAATAAAAATCCTTTTTCCGGCGGTAGCGGGCTTCTTACCAGCGGTATCGTAAGGCCGGGGCAGGCATTGAAAGGCATCTTCCTTTTATATTTCTTTGCCCTAACCTGTGCCATCTATCTGGCGGCTCAGGTAGGCTTCGAAATCATGTGGATTGCCGTTATCGGGGCGGCTATCTCAATATTCTATTCGGCCAAGCCTTTCCGTTTTGCCTATCACGGCCTGGGCGAGCTGATGATGTTTTTAGGTTATGGCCCGGTGCTGACCGCCTGGGGTTACTTCATCCATACAACTACGATAAGCATTGATATCCTGCTGATAGGTGCTATACCAGGCTTCCTGATGTGGACGATGATACTGATAAACGAAATACCGGACTACAATGAGGACAGGGCGGCTAACAAGCGTAATATTGCCTACAGACTGGGTCCCGGCAGAACCAAGAACCTTTATATTGCTTCTTTCGCCGTTTTGTATCTTTATATAACTGCTCTTATTATAGGCGGAGTGCTGCCTGTCTGGTGTGCCCTGGCTTTCTTGAGCATTCCGATGGCGGTAAAGGCGTCTATGGTGGCCCACAGACACTACCTTAACCCGATAAAGATTACCGATTCCAACCGCTTCATGGTCTATATATATTCGCTGACCACCATAATGGTTGCCGCAGGATTTTTAATAGAAGGTTTGTTAGCTTAGCATGGTAGCGCCGCGATTCTTTGAGAGGGTAGCCCCTTTCTATGATTTTCTAACCCGTATGTTTATGCTGGGTACCTATGAGAGTATTAGAAAGCGTATGCTTGATGAGGATACCAGCCGGTTCACCATTTTAGACCTCTGCTGCGGCACCGGTTATATCTGTAACACCATAAACGCTAAAAAAATAGTCGGCGTCGATATGTCGGAGCGTATGCTGGCTATAAATGTCTTGAAAAAAAGGGATAACAAAACACTCGTTAAAGCTAACGCCTACCAGATGGACTTCCCCGATGAACAGTTTGACCGGATCTATTGTACCAGCGCCAGCCACGAGTTCAAGCTGTTCCCCAGGGTGCTTAAAAACTGCCACCGTATGTTAAAGCCTGGCGGTAAGTTCCTTTTATTTGATATCTACCAGCCGAAAAATCCCCTTTATTCGCTGATGGTGAATACCATCTACCGCTACCCTGTAGAGCATAATATAATGTGGATTTACACTAAAGAACAGTGGCGGCGGCTTTTTGAAGATTGTGGTTTTAGACTGGAAGAGCTTGAGCCGGTACGCGGCGTCTTCATTTATGCCAGAGCCGTTAAAGCTTAATAATCCCTGCGATTAGTGCCTATATTCCTTATTCTGACCTATTTGGCTTTATGGTATTATATTCATTGCGATGCGATACGCCGTAATAGCCGATATTCACGCCAACCTGGAAGCATTTAGCGCCGTGCTACAGGACATTAAGTCCGCCGGCGGAGTAGACCGGTTCTGGTGTCTGGGCGATGTCGTCGGCTACGGGCCCGACCCCAGCAGTTGCATTAAGCTTTTACGCGAGCAAAAACCAGTCTGTATAGCAGGTAACCACGATTTAGCCGTTATCGGCAAGCTGAGTTTAAAAGATTTCAATCCGGATGCCGCCGAAGCTATCAAATGGACGGTTCAGCAGATCACCGAGGATGATAAGAAGTACCTGGAGAGCCTGCCCAGGGTTATAGAAAAAGATGGCTTTACACTGCTGCACGGTAGCCCAAGGGAACCTGTCTGGGAGTATCTGATATCAATCGGCAGTGCTATGGCAAACTTTAACTATCTCAGAACGCAGTACTGTCTGGTCGGACATTCCCATAAACCTTTGTTTTTCCATCAACAAATGGACGGGAATGTGGTCTCAATACCGTTTAACGAAACTATCGGGCAGGTACTATCTAGAGAACGTTGTATAATAAATCCAGGAGGAGTAGGCCAGCCGCGGGACGGCGATCCCAGAGCCAGCTACGCCATCTATGATAGCCAGGCAGGTATAATTAAAATACACCGCGTAAGCTATGATTATAAAGAGACTCAGGTTAAGATAATGAAGGCAAACTTACCGCTTAAGCTGTCAATTCGCCTGGCTAATGGCGTTTAGGTGTAAAACAATTTTTAAAGGGTTTAAGTAAATGCCGCATACAAATCCTCTTTTAACTGAGGCAAAACGAGTACTAAATCGTGCCGGTCTTAGAGCTAGGAAGGGGCTGGGGCAGCATTTTTTAGTAGATAACGAAGTGCTGGAGATAGTAGTTAAGGCGGCTGAGCTCAAGACCTCTGATATCGTCATAGAGGTGGGGCCCGGCTTGGGGATATTGACATGGGAACTGGCCAGGCAGGCCGGCAGGGTAATCGCCGTTGAGCTTGATGATAACCTGGCGGTGATGCTTGAAAAAAAGTTCGCTGCTGTAACTAATGTAGCTATCGTGAACAAAGATATATTAAAGAGCAACCCGGTTTCTCTGTTGAGCGGGTGTAATATAAGCACAAGCAATGGTTACAAGCTGGTGGCTAACCTGCCGTATTACATAACCTCGGCGGCATTACGCCATTTTCTTGAAGCAGAACTGAAACCGGAATTGCTGGTGGTCATGGTTCAGAAAGAAGTAGCCCAGGTTATCGCGGCCCAACCGGGTGATATGAGTCTATTAAGCGTCGGCGTTCAGTTCTACGGCAAGCCTACTATAGTAGCAGAAGTTTCAGCGGGCTCTTTCTACCCGCAGCCGAAAGTTGATTCGGCAGTGCTTAAAATAGAAGTCCACCCCAAGCCGGTGGTGGCGGTAAACGATGTGGAAGGTTTTTTTAATCTGGTGCGGGCCGGTTTTGGTACCAGGAGGAAGCAAATGGTAAACTCGATTGCCCGTGGCGCTGGCTTGAAAAAAGAAGTGACTAAAAGCTTGCTCGGGAAGTCGGGTATAGAGCCGACACGACGGGCGGAAACATTGAGCCTTGAGGAATGGGGAAAATTATGGCGGCAGTTTCAGGAGATAAAATAGCCACAAAGATATCACTTCCGGCTCCGGCCAAGCTGAACCTGACGCTTGAAGTACTGGCTTGGCGTAAGGACGGCTATCACGATATCCGTAGCATCATTCAGGCTATAAGTTTGGGTGACAAGATAAACTTCAGTCCGGGGAATGTTATTGACATAAAGTGTAATAACTTTGCCTGGCGATTGGAAGAAAGCCTGGTTTCGAAGGCGGTCGTCCTGCTAGATGAAGTAAACGGTCGTCATATGGGTGCTACTATCCGTATAGATAAAAAGATACCTCTGCTTTCCGGGCTTGGCGGTGATTCCAGCGATGCCGCCGCTGTACTCAAGGGCCTGAACAGACTGTGGGAACTTGGCCTGACGCGCTGGCAGCTGGCGGAAATGGCACAGCAACTGGGTTCGGATGTTTCCTTTTTCATCTTCGGCGGTACCGCTATGGTCGAGGGGAAGGGTGAAGTGGTTACTCTACTGCCGGCTCTTAACAGATTGTGGGCGGTGCTGTTGATACCGCCGGTGGCAAGAGAGAAGGGCAAAACGGGAAGATTATATAAAAGCCTTGGTGAAAAAGATTTCACCGATGGAACTATTACCGACGAACTTATGATAGCTATGAATGATGGCAGAGAACCGCCTTCATCAGGGTTATACAATGTATTCGAAAAGACGGCTTTTGATATCTTCGATAGGCTGGATGAGTTTCGCTGGCGTTTCCTGGAAGCCGGCGCCTATCAGGTAGGGCTGGCCGGTTCGGGTCCGACGCTTTACAGCCTGATAGACGATGGAAAGAAAGCTGAAAAGATATACCAGAACCTGAAAAAGAAGGACTTCGAGGTTTACCTGGCGGAAACGATATGTCCGCTGGAATAGACGGATTATCTTGTTTATAATGACAAGAATATTATATTAAAGCTGGAAAGGAGACTGCGGATGGGCAAGACCATGGATAATCTAAAAGATGCCTTTGCCGGTGAAAGCCAGGCTAACAGAAAATACCTGTTCTTTGCTGAAAAAGCAGACGAAGAAGGGCACCGGCAGATAGCCAGGCTCTTCCGGGCGGCTGCCGACGCCGAGACGGTACATGCCAGAAATCACCTTAATGTTATGGAAGGAGTAAGGACCACGCCGGATAATCTAAAAGAAGCTATCTCGGGAGAGGGCTACGAGTTTGAGAAGATGTACCCCGATTTTATAGAGCGGGCTAAAGCCGAGGGTAATAACGATGCCGAGGTTAGTTTCAGGCGTGCCAACGCCGTGGAAAAGATTCACTACCGTCTTTATTCAGGGGCGCTCAAGGTGCTTGAAGACGGCACAGAATTAAAAGACGAGGCATATTTTGTCTGCCAGGTTTGCGGTAATACAGTACCCGGTGAGGCGCCGATAGTCTGCCCCATCTGCGGAGCGCCGCTTAGCAAGTTTAAGAAGATTGACTAGTGGCTAGCCATTTATAAACCAGCCGCAGTTCGTCATCTTTGGTTTTAACCTGTCCGTCGAGGCGGGCGTAGAGTAACTTATTAAGCACGCATTGTACCTTAGGACCCTGGCTCAAGCCTACCTTTATCAGGTCGCTACCCTTAATAATAGGCTTGATTACTGAAAGTTTACTCATGTAAAGATTGATACTCTTCTGGATAGCGGCCGATTTTTCGGCGGCTTGAATTGCCACCAGGGAATCGGTTGAATAGCCTGATAAAATAGTATAAATCTGGCTTGGTTTAAGCCTTATGCCTTTCAATCGGTCAAGTTCTTCTATTAAGCGAGAAGTATCTCTTATCACCTTGGCCTCTACTTTATTTAGCTTTAGGCAGGAAATAATATCTTCCTGCTCATAGTTGTTCAGTCGGTAACAGAGAAGCGAGAGGTAGACTATAGCCGGCGGGGACTTGGGATAAGTTACTTTTCGGGCGCGGATAAACCTGTCTCTAAGCCATGCATCACCTTTCAACGCGGGATTTATACTTCTAATGACGCTTAATTCCTGGGCTCTTAAAAAAACTTTTTCAGGCTGGTCTTCTTTGAAAATACATTCCAGTTCATAGCGGATACGGCTACCGCTTATTGTCTTGAGCATGGTGATATTCTGCTTAAGCATTCTCTTGGTATTATATTCAAGCTCAAATCCCAGTCGCTGCTCATAACGCAGGGCGCGCCAGATGCGGGTGGCGTCGTCTCTAAAGCTGCCCGTATGAAGGAACCGGACCAGGCCGTCTTTAAGGTCGCTGAAACCACCATAATAATCTATAAGATTGCCGTAATTATCAGAGCTTAAATCTATCGCCATAGCGTTGATGGTAAAATCTCTCCTGAAGAGGTCATCCGCAATATTACCGGGTTCTACACGGGGCAGGGCACCCGGACAGGAATAGCTTTCGCGGCGGGTGGTGGCTATATCTATGCTGTAGTCTTTCCAATATATCTTGGCTGTCTTGAAGCGATCATGGGCGGTGATTTTAGATATTTCACTATCGGTTAGCTCTTGAGCCAGAGAGATAGCATCGCCTTCAACGGCAAGGTCAAGGTCATAGCTTTTATTTCCCAGCAAAAGGTCGCGGACAGCGCCGCCTACCAGATAAAGGCGTTCGCCTCGTTTGGAGGCTTGAGTTTTTACTTTCTTTAAAAATTCAAGCAAATCGGCGGGCAATAGATTATTAATATTATTAGATAAATAAAGTATGCTCATTTCTATAATGGGATTATATCATAGCGTAGTTAAGCCTTCACCGTATTGCCCATATCTGACTAAACTGATATTATTCTTAAGTGAATAGTTGTACTATCAAAAGAACTGGCTAATGGATATTATCAAAGTACGTGGATTACACAAAAAGTTCAAGAATGTTGTGGCCGTTGACGGCATCGACCTTGATGTTAAAAATGGCGAGTGCCTGGGGATATTAGGTCCCAATGGTGCCGGGAAAACCACCCTGATTCGTATGATAACGGCCGTCTCGCCGCAAGATAAAGGCAGCATTCATATACTGGGTGAAGATTTAAGTAAAAACCCACGCCAGATTAAGGCAAAGTTCGGCGTTATTCCCCAGCTAGATAATCTGGATTCCGAACTAACCGTAATCCAGAACCTGACCACCTTCGCCCGATATTACGACATTCCAAAAGAAGAAGCCCTTCGCCGAAGCGCTGATATACTAAAGCTCTTCCAGTTAGAAGAAAAGACAAACAGCCAGATAAAAGAGCTTTCAGGTGGTATGAGACGGCGACTGATAATAGCGCGGGGACTGATTAACGAACCAAAGATAATGATTCTTGACGAGCCGACGGTGGGCCTCGACCCACAGTCTAAGTTTATGGTCTGGCAGAAGTTAAAGGAGCTTAAAAGGCGGGGTATAACTGAGCTTATCAGCACCCAGAACATGGACGAAGCCGCTATTCTCTGCGACCGGGTTGCCATTCTGCATAGAGGCAAGATTCTAGCGCTCGATTCTCCCAAGAAACTGGTCAAGCAGCATGTCGGCACCAAGATACTGGAGATAGAGGTAACCCCTGACGAAAAAGAATCCGTAATAAAAGAGCTTGGTAGAAGGCGGGTTGCTTATGCCGATACCGGCGGAATCATCCAGATAATAAAGCAGGATACGGACAGGCTGGCTGATGATTTTGAAGCACTATCCTGGCACATATGGCCCAGGATAGCCACTCTTGAAGATGTATTTCTGGAGCTTACGGGAAGGACTCTAGTAGAATGATAATGCCTTCAAGGCGGGCTATCCGCATGTGGCAGCGTAACCGGGATGTCTTTTTCAGGTTGTGGAAATCGATTGCTCCCGGTTTTATGATTGAGCCTATCATACTACTGATTGCCCTCGGTTATGGCTTCGGCAGTTTCATGGGTATCATCGACGGTCGGGAGTATATGGAATACATAGTGCCCGGCCTGGTAGGCAGCTATGCCATGACCACGGCTGTCTTTGAATGTAGCTACGGCGTCTACTTCCGTATGGAATACCGCCGAACCTATGATTCTATCCTGACGACCCCGCTAAATGTGGAGGATATTATCGGGGGTGAAATACTATGGGGAGCCACTCGTTCTCTGATAACGGCTGTAATCATTCTGGTAGTAGCGATCATGTTCCAGCTAATACCATCTTTCTGGGCACTACTGGTGCCCGTAGTAGCTGTTATAGAAGGGATAATGTTCGCCTCGATAACCATAGTATTCACCTCGCTGGTACCTTCCGTTTATAGCTTTAACTATTTCTTTACCCTTTTCATCGCCCCGGTAACCTTCCTAAGCGGCGCCTTCTTTCCGCTGGATTCTCTACCTGAGGTTGTCGGGACGATAGGTAGCGTTATGCCGCTGACGCCGGCAGTGGAGGTTATCAGGTCTCTGGTCAATGGCCAGTTTGAATCTGGTTTCGTAGTGTCTGTGGGTTACCTGCTTTTGCTGGCGGCTATATTCTTCTGGCTGGCCGTACTTACAATGAGGCGGCGGGTAATCGAGTGAATCCCTTTAGTGTAAATTGTTATTTAGCCGTTATTTATTTATAATGAGCCTGCAGAAGGTCTTTTTATGAGTCTTGTAGCTATTGTCGGTATGGCCGGTGCCGGTAAGTCGGAAGTAGCAAGCGTACTAAAAAAAATGGGCTTTACCATCATAAGGTTCGGCGATATTACCGATGAAGAAATTGCCAGGAGAGGGTTTAAGCTTAACGAGGCTAATGAGCGCCGGGTGAGGGAGTTATTAAGAGAGAAACATGGCATGGAAGCCTATGCTAAGCTTAACCTGCCACGTATTGATGCAGCACTAAAGCAGGGAAGCGTGGTTATAGACGGTCTGTATTCCTGGGAGGAATACGTCTTTTTAAAAGACTACTATGAAAATAATCTGCTTACCCTAGCCGTCTGGGCGTCACCTGAAACCAGGTATGCCCGTTTGAAAAATCGTTCTCACCGCCCGCTCTCTGCCGAAGAGGCAACTAGTCGAGATAGAGTGGAAGTAGAAAAGTTGAATAAAGGCGGGCCGATAGCTATGGCGGATTATACTATTATAAACGAGTCTTCCATTGAAAATCTTGGTAAGGAAGTGGCCGAGGCGGTAGCACGATTGAAATGTCAGAAAAAATAGCAAAGAGACCGAGCCTGGACGAGTACTTCCTGAAAGTAGCCGCCGTGGTCGCCGAGCGCTCCACCTGCCGTCGGCACCATGTAGGAGCCGTGGCAGTTAAAGATAAACATATTCTAGCCACCGGCTATAACGGCGCCCCGGCCGGTTTAAAAGATTGCCTGGAGTTGGGTTGCCTCAGGGATGAGCACAGTATCCCCTCAGGCGAGAGACACGAAATCTGCCGGGCGATTCATGCCGAGCAGAATGTAATCATCCAGGCGGCATTACACGGTGTCAGTCTTGAAGGTAGTACCGTCTATGCCACCCATACTCCCTGCGTCCTGTGCGCCAAGATGCTGACCAACGCCAGGATAAAGCGCTTCGTCAGTTTCGGCAGGTATAACGACGACGCTTTTATGAGCCTATTTAAAGAAGCTGGTATACAGGTGAGCATAAATAATAAACCGGTTGGCGAAGTAAGTTACCTTGAATAATATAAATATCCTTGACAATTTATAATGTTTATAGGATAGTATGTCTATAGTTTTAAAAGCTCCTTGCGGGTTCAATGATGATACGGCAGCATGCTAAGGTAATCGTTAATCCGGCAGCCGGTGCTTATTCTACATATCGTAAGTGGCCTCACATTAAGCAGTTGCTGACGCATATCGGTCTTTCCTTTGAATACCAGCATACGGAAGGTATCGGCCATGCTATAGAGCTGGCTCAGGAAGCAGCCAACAATGGTTACGATTTTCTGGTGGCTGTCGGTGGCGACGGCACCGTAAACGAAGTGGCTAATGGCATCGTTACTTCCAGCGGTTCGTGTAGAACCAGTCTTGGCATAATCAATACCGGTACCGGCAGTGATTTCGTCCGTTCTATCCATATTCCCAGAGATTTTATTCGTGCCTGCCCTTTTCTTTACAGCCAGCAGAGGCTTCTGGTAGATGTCGGTTTCGTTGAGTATTATAAAGATAATAAGCCAAGTAAGCGCTTCTTTTTAAATGCCGCCGGAGTAGGTTTTGATGCCGAGGTAGCCGAAGAGAGACTGAAGTTGCCCAGGTTTTTCAGGGGTACACTTCCCTATGTTTACGGTCTGCTTAAAAAACTAATAGGCTACAAGAACAAAAATGTGTATCTGAGTGTGGACGGTCGCAATGAGGAGCAAAGCGTTCTGAGTGTGGTGGTGGCTAACGGCTGTTACTTCGGAGGCGGTATGAACGTAGCTCCGCTGGCCGAACTGGGTGACGGCCTGCTGGATGTACTTACTGTCGGTGATTTCGGTAAGCTCGAGCTTCTAAAAGCGTTCCCGACTATCTACAAGGGAACGCATATAAACCACCCCAAAGTCAGGATGGAGAAAGCCTCAAGGGTAACAGTCAGCTCTCAAGAAAGGCTTCTTGTCCATGCCGATGGTGAAATACTGGGCGAGGGCCCGGTATCCTTCGGACTTATACCTTCAGCTCTAAGCATTGTTGTCTAGCTTAAACCGTGTTTTCTCCCTGGTAGATTCCCTGATAGCCTTCCGTTTGTCCGTCCAGTTTGAAAAAGACGAGCTGGGTTATCCGGGAGTTTTGCTCCAGGCGGATGCCCTGTGGGTGGTAGACCACCAGCTGTGATTGGGAGCGCCCCGAGTAACCGGCATCCCAAATCGCCGTATTAACAGTAGCACCGCAGCGCAGCAGGCTGGAGCGGGGTGCCGCTATCGCCATAATATCTTTGGGCAGGTTGACGATTTCGTTGTAGGTTATCAGATAGACGCCCGGCATCAGGTCAATAAAGCCTAATCCATCGAAGGCCAGCGGTGCCGTATCGGATAGAATACGCTGGCTGTTTTTAACAGTAAGCCTGCCGGTTGTGTTATAAAGAGCCAGCTTACTCAGGGTGAGGTCAAAGCCGTTAGGTTGCAGCTGATCGTTTAGATTCTGGAAACATTCTATTAAGGGCGG
>DAOUMG010000129.1:0-2281 GCA_034411935.1 Dehalococcoidaceae bacterium | reverse complement strand
AATAAAATAGGCAATGGCAGTCTTTATAAAAATGCCATAAGAAAACACTCAGAAGGTATAAAAAAGTTACTTAACCATCAGGAAATAAAGGCCAGGGTTGTTCTGGATTGTGGCTGCGGTGCCGGTTCGGTAATCACGCCCTCGCTTCTCAGGAGCATAGGTTGTGAAGTAATAGAACTAAACTGCCAGCCCAGCGGTTTCTTCCCCAGGGAAATTGAGCCTATTGAGGCTAATCTTGGCAGTTTAGCAAAGGCGGTACGGCAATATAATGCAGATATAGGTATCGCCCACGATGGCGATGCCGACCGGATGATGGCCGTGGATAATAGAGGAGACTTTATAACCGGCGATAAATTGCTTATACTACTCGCCCTTGATATAGACTCAAAAAGTATAGTAACCACAATTGATGCTTCAATGGTTATTGAAGAAATTGGATACGATGTGACCAGGACGGCCATCGGAGATAATTATGTATCGCAAAAATTGAAGAAAGGCGGTATATTTGGCGGAGAGCCTTCCGGTAGCTGGGTTTTCCCCGAAATATCATTATGCCCCGATGGTATCTATGCTGCTGCCAGGATAGCCCGATTAGCCGGCAGGGAAGATATTTCAGAACTAGCCAGGGAAATCCCATCATATCCCATTATTAGAGGCAATGTCGATATAAATAACAGGGAAACGCAATATATAGAACAAAAGTTAAAAAAGCTAAATTCGATCAGTATTAAAAACACGGATGGTATAAAACTTGAGTTTGAAGATGGCTGGCTGCTGGTAAGGCCTTCCGGAACAGAACCTAAAATAAGAATAACCGCAGAAGCCAGAACTAAGGCCAGGGCAAATGAACTGTACCAATATGCTATAGATGCCATTGCGAAAGAGGGACAGGTATAATTGAAAGCTGTAATTCTTGCCGCCGGAGAAGGTAAACGGATGCGGCCGCTTACCTGCACCAGGCCTAAGGTGATGATACCTATAGCCAATATGCCTATAATGGAACATCTTTTAATCCGGGCTATTGAGGCCGGTATTTCAGAATTCATAATAATAGTTGGCTACCGAGATGACATAGTGCGGAATTATTTCGGCAGCGGATCTAAGTGGAATGTAAGAATAGAATATTACCAGCAGATAAGACAATTAGGTACTGCCGATGCCTTGAAAATACTTAGCGAAAAACTTAAGACTAATTTCCTGGTGATGAACGGCGATATTATTGCCAGCAGTGAAGATTTAAACAGGCTAGCTTCACAGAAAAACAATGCCTTGGGCACTATAAAGGTTAACGGAGGACAGGAACTAGGCTATTTAGAACTAGATGGCGAGCAGGTTATTGAGATTTACGAAAAAACAGCCAGTCCGCCGAGCAACTTGGCGAATGCAGGTCTTTACCTTTTTACCCCTTTGATTTTTAAGGCAATCTCAAAAACAAAGCTTTCTCCACGGGGAGAATACGAAATAACAGATTCTATAAGAATTATGATTGAAAACGGGGAATATATAAGTTCTATAGGCATCGATAACTGGTTTGATGTTAGTTATCCCTGGGATCTGTTATCTGCGAACGAGGTTTTTTTGAAAGACCTGAAAGGACAGATACGAGGTGAAGTAGAAGAAGGGGCATATATTAAGGGTATCGTAGATATCGGTGAAGGTACCGTTGTCAGGTCGGGTAGCTATCTGGTCGGCCCGATAATAATCGGAGACAATTGTAATATTGGGCCTAACTGCTATATCAGACCGTCTACGGCGATAGGTAATAACTGCCATATAGGCGCCGCTACCGAGATTAAAAACTCTATTGTAATGAACAATACCAAGATACCGCACCATAATTATGTAGGGGATAGCATAATAGGCGAGAGCTGCAATCTTGCGTCAGGCACGAAAATAGCCAACCTTCGTTTTGACAAGAAGGAAATCAATATTAACTGCATTAGTACCAAAAGATGTAAATTCGGCGCTATTATAGGAGATAACGTAGAAACGGGCATTAACTCCAGTATAAATACAGGCACCATGATTGGAAATAACACTTTAATAGGACCCGGGGCGGTAGTCAGCGATATTATCGCGCCGGAATCAAGGATATTTTAAAAGGGGGCGTTTATGAAGCAGGCAGTTATTCTGGCTGCCGGTGAAGGCCAGCGCTTAAGACCGTTTACTGTTAATAAATCAAAGGTTATGCTTACTATTGCCGGTAAACCGATTCTGCAGTATGTTTTAGAATCGCTGGCACAAAACGGTATCAGAGATATAGTCATGATAGTAGGCTATC
>DAOUMG010000128.1:0-2825 GCA_034411935.1 Dehalococcoidaceae bacterium | reverse complement strand
ATTAAGATAACCAGGACCTATTTCCATCGTCTTTTGTGCTTCCTCAAGAGCAGATTTGGAGTTGTAATAGCCAATAGAAAAGATGAAGATAAAAAGTATCAGCAATACCGAGCCAGTATAAAATACCGTAAGCCTGACGCTCGTGCTTTTAAGCTGTTTTCTTATCTTCAATTATATACCCGAGCCCTACCACGGTTTTAATGACAGCTTCTCTATCATCAGGACAAAGCTTTCTGCGTATCCTGCTGATCAGAACTTCTATAACGTTTGAAAATGCCCCGTGTTCGCAGTCCCATATATGCTCTTCTATCATACCTTTTGTGACTATTCCGTTTTTGTTATACATAAGGTATTCGAGAATCTCGTATTCTTTGGCGGTGAAATGTATCTCATCACTATGGAATAGTACTCTTTTAAGTGCGGTATCCAGGATTAATTCGCCAATCTCAATCGTTTTTAAGCACTCATTTTTACTTCTTCGTACCAGCGCGCGAGCTCTGGCGTAAAGTTCGGGATAGCCGAAGGGTTTAACCATGTAATCATCAGCTCCACTATCAAGACCTCGAACCTTATCCTCCTCCCTGTATCTGGCGGTAAGCATTAGTATTGGTGTTTTCATTCCCTGTTTTCTTATTTCTTTACATACTATGAAACCATTTATATCCGGTAGCATTATATCTAGAATAATGAGATCGTAGGGGTAGATAGCCGCCATATCTATACCGTCCTGCCCGTTAGTAGCACAATCCACGGCATAGCCTTTTTCAGCCATGCTATTTTTTATCGCCCAGGCTAGGTGCCGGTCATCCTCAATAAGTAGAACTCTCATTTCTATATATTATCCTAATTATTATGATTAATAAATCTCGTTCATACCATGTTCAGCTTGCTATTCTAGAATCTCTTTAGAACATATTATATCTTAAAGGAGGATTTATGAAAGCCCTAAAAGGAAGAAATCTACTTATCGCAATCTCCCTAATACTCTTGCTTGGTGGTGCCTTTATCACCCCGGTGCCAGTATCAGCTGATGAAGGTGCTATTAGTGACAATCCTTTCTTCGGTAAGTCCGAGTATGTCGGTAACATATATGAGCTCACCGGAGTCGAAAAGCCCACTGGCAATCTCGACCTTGTCTCTTATAAGGAGACAGCTGTTAAGGTAGATAGTCTACTGAAAGATACCAAATACAGCACTGAGAAAAACTTGGTAATCGGCACTACTTCTCTTAGCGGAGCGGATTTGATTCTTATTCATCAAGCCGGTGATGTAGTTGAACTGGTATTTTTTCAGGGGACTATATATGAGTACGTTTTAAAACACCAAACCTTAGGTTCGTGGACTAGCCCGGATGGAGCAACTGTACTTAAAGTAGGATGTCTAGAAACGATATTACCAGACTCAATTGGTACCGAAGAAGCTTTCTTAGGGGAGCAAGGTACTCTTATGGTGTCATGGATATCAGCCTGCCATAGATCGCCATCAACTGGATGGCCTGCCTACTGGGCTGAAGTAATAGGTTATCTTAATGGCGATGGTACCGCCTTTACTTCAGCTGTAGATAATTGTACACCACTGCCAGGTGCATTTTATCTTACTGTTTATGAATATTCTACTTCAACCAATTATGTTTCCTACGTCTATGCCGGGGGGGATGCTTATTTCAAGGAAGCTACCTGGTGGTTCCCGGATAAAGTCTGGCATGGTGCATGGGTAACAGTCGATACCGAAGGTAATGCTAGCCATGGAGGTTACTAGTTAGAAAAGCAATGATTCCCAAAGAGCAACGGAGAAGGTTAGTTGGCTTCTGAACTAGAAATTATAACTGCAATTGAGGCGAGAGTTAGTTACTATCCTGCGTGGACGATTGGTATTACTGGTGACCCGGACAGGCGCAGGCAGGAGCATGGCGATCCTTCCGGGTGGTATCGCTGGCATGCTGACTCAGAACAAGCTGCCAGGAATGTAGAGGATTATTTTCTAAAAAAGGGGATGTTCGGAGGAAGTGGTGGGAGTGGGATGGCAAGTTATGTATATATATTTATCTAGTTAAGGGGAGAGCAGCAATGATTTGTCCGGTTTGTAATACAAAACTGATTTATGGTGTACCCTCTTTGCAAGCCCTAAAGAAACTGATGGTTTCCCCGGAGACTGGATTCATATACTTCGGCAAATATATTTATTGCGGTGCACATAGGAATCCGGTCGATTTCTGCCCGGTTTGTGATTCTATATTAGCAAAGGTTACCAATACAAGTGAACTGGAAAGCAAAGAGAGAATAGCACATGAAATTCGTTGATCTATCCTGGGCGGCTGTCTGCTATTACTATAGATCAGCCGGGGATAGAAAGTACCGTAACTATCTAAAATCTCTTCAACTGAACCCAGCCGATCGAGGAGGTTAATATGATGATACAAACCCGGATTTTCGAGCTGAGACAAGGTAAGTACAGGAACCTGGTAGAGCTGGCCAAAGTCATGGGAATATCGGTGAGCCAGCTATATCAAGTCCGGAAGGGTTACAGAACCATTAACCATAGATTCATCGTAGGAGCTGCCAAGGCTTTTCCTAAGTCGAGTTTAAGCGAACTTTTCTATTTTTCAAGAAATGGTGATAGCTGATAATAAAAGTCGTTTGTAAAACGGATTTAAATGGGACATGTAATCTCATGAGAAGTACTATAGCACGGTAGTACAGTAACAAAAGTATATTTCTGTTGGTACTAATAGGTGATTTACTTACGGGGCAATAAAGTCTACGGTATACCCAGGTATGATTTGGAGGTTGTAGACATGCCCGTAGTAATAAACGGTCAAACTTATT
>DAOUMG010000127.1:0-4459 GCA_034411935.1 Dehalococcoidaceae bacterium | reverse complement strand
ATCTGGGCATCATGATATCCAGTAAGATCAAGTCAGGCGGTTTCTTCCTTACCTTATCCAGTGCTTCCTGGCCGTCTCGTGCTAAAACCAAATCGTAGCCCAGGGGTGATAATATGGCCTTCATCAGGTAAAGATTACTTTTTTCGTCATCGACAAGTAGTATTACAGGTTTATTGTCCATCCTACTTAACCTACTCCTTTTTTATGTATAACGGGTCGAATAAAACGGGCAACCGTCTTCGATAAGACGGACGAGTCAATCGGTTTGGTTATGTAGCCGGCGGCTCCCAGGCTATCAGCCAGCTTCTTGTTCAGCTCGTGGCCCACAGCCGTCAGCATGATAACCGGGATATTTTTGGTTTTCTCGATATCTTTAAGCTCATTTAATATTGAATAGCCGTCCAGCTCAGGCATCATGATATCCAACAGGATGAGGTCGGGTTTTAAATCGATGGCGGTACCGATCGCTTTCTTGCTGTCATTGACCAGAATGGTTTCATATCCGCGTGGCGCCAGCATGGCTTTAACAAGCTCCAGGGCCTTTGGCTCATCATCAACTACCATGATATTACAGTTCTTTTTCTTCATCTTTTTTCTCCATTAATTACCACCAGGCATGCTTATAAACCGACGAATTTTGCAATCATACCAAGCAATTTGTGGATATCGAATGGCTTACTTATATAAGCCTCGCAACCCGATGCGTAAATCTTATCTTCGTCTCCCTTCATGGCCGACGAGGTTACAAAGATGACGGGTATATCTCTAGTCTCATCGTCGGTCTTGATTAACCTGGTGGCCTCCAAGCCGTTCAAAACAGGCATATGGTAATCCATCAGGATCAGGTCCGGCTTTTCGCGCTTTGCCATCTCTACAGCTTGCTTGCCATCGCAGGCTTCCAAGGTAGCATAGCCGTTGGCTTTAAGCAGATCCCTAAGAAGTACTTGGCTTTTAGGATCGTCATCAACTATCAGTATTCGATTGGCCATTATGGCTAACCCCCCCTACCGGGTAGCTATTTTTATTCCCCTTTCGTTTCCGTGATACAGTTACAGGTATGGTGAAGCAAAAGCGGCTGCCTTGACCTTCACCTCTACTTTCAATCCATATTCTGCCACCGTGTAATTCCACCAGACGTCTGGTTAAGGGTAGCCCCAATCCGGTCCCGGGCGTCTTGCCGGTAATGCCGCCTTTAACCTGGTAGAAACTCTCAAATATCTTTCCCTGGTCTTTTAGGGAGATGCCGATACCCGTATCGGTAACGCTGATTGTGACGTCAGTCTTATCTTTCCTGGCTTCAACGGTAATACTGCCACCGTCGAGGGTGAATTTAGCAGCGTTGGACAATAGATTGAACATGATCTGTTTCAGCTTCCTCTCGTCCGCCTTGATTGCCAGATCATCAACCTCTTTGGAAGTATTAAGATCGAGTTTAATATCGTGTTTAAAAGCTTTCTCCCGGATCATCACCAGGCTGTTCTGCAAGAGGTCATAAACTTTAACCTTAGACAGCTGGAGTTCCTCTTTACCTGCCTCTATCTTGGAAAGATCCAGAATGTCGTTGATGAGCGATAGCAGGTGGTTGCCGCTATCCAGAATGTTTTTGACATACTCCGATTGTTTTTGGTTCAGTTTGCCGTAGTATTGTTCCTGGAGAACCTGTGAGAAACCTAGCACAGCGTTAAGCGGCGTCCTCAGTTCATGGGACATACTTGATAGAAACTCACTCTTGGTTTTATTGGCTGTCTCGGCAGTGGCTTTTGACATACGCAACTCTTCTATCATCCTACGTTCGGTTATATCGGAAAAGAAACCAACATTACACTCCTTCCCATCGATGATAGCTTTGGTAGCGTTGATATCCACATAGATTATAGTGCCATCCTTTCTCAAACAGGGAAGAGTCGACAATAACTTTTTTCCTTTTGCCTGGGCTTCAAATTCAGTAAATACTTGCTTCAGGGAGTCTTTGGGATGAATAGCATTTACACCCATTATTAACAATTCTTCTTTGCTATAGCCCAGCATTCTGCAAATAGCTGGATTGGCGTATTTGAATTTCTTAGTTTTGATATCGGCAATAAGTATCCCCTCACCCGCCGACTCAAACAGAGTCCTGTATCTTCCTTCTGACTCACTGAGTGCTTCCTGCGTTCGTTTTTGCCCAGTGATATCCAGTCCGTAGATATTCACATAGTCAGCTTCTTTTACAGGTGCGAAGCGCACCAAGAAAATACTGCTACCGCAACCGACTTCTATGCTTCTTACCGCTCCGGTATCAAGAGCTTCCAGTATATATTTATACAAGTGCTGATCCAGAACCTGGCCTACCTTGCGACTCCACTTTTCCAGTAAGGGTAAACTGGCTTTGTTGGCATACAGAATTGTGCCGTCTTTGGACACGCGAAGTACCGGGCTGGGGTTTTCGTTGGGAAACCTGGCCAACATCTCTATTTCTTCTTGCTTTTCAATAAAAGCCAAAGCATATGAAATATCCCCTGCCAGTTCCTGGAACAGAACCTGCTCTTCCTCATCATAGGCCATGTTTGATGGTACATACACCGATAGCACGCCATATACCTTTCCTTCATATTCCAGACGGCTGATAAGACCTTTGCCTGCACTGTATATCCCCTTGGGTAGGCAGCTTGTCCCTCCTTCAACAATATCATCGCAGACAGAAAAGGGTTCTTTTTGCTTGAGTATCCGGCTAATGCATGGAGGGTAATCCCCCTGTTTGAGTTGATCCAGGTAAGCGGCCTTGATATCCTCACCCCCTGCCATTGCCGCGGAGATATGTTTCTTCTTACCGTCAAATAACAGTATCCAGGCAGTGATAAAGCCACGGGCTTCCAGTATTAATTCACAGCTTTGTTGAATCAGGCGCTCTCTTTCTGGCTCACGCGTAATAAGTTGATTAACGTTTCTGAGCGCCCGCATCATGGAGTTAAGGTGAGCTACTCTCTCTTCCGCCTGTTTGCGTGCGGTAACGTCACGGAAAATACCCTGGGTACTGCCTGGTTTACCGTCTATATACCTGCAGTGGGCATTACCCTCGACAGCAACCGAGTGGCCATCTCTAGCTACAAATACCGCTTTGATGTCGTTTGTACTTTCACCGGACATTACCTTTTGGAAGACCTCCATGCAGTGGTTTACGGAGTCGGGGTGGATGATGTTCCACACCTTCAGATTGGGAATCTCTTCTTCACTGTATCCGAGGACATCGCGCCATGCCTTGTTTACGTAAAGAAAGTGACCATCTGGTAGAACACTCTGAATAAGGTCGTTTGAATTTTCAAACAGATCCCTGTAACGCTCTTCGCTTTGTCTAAGAGTCTCTTCGGCTCGTTTTCGCTCGGTGATGTTACGGAGAATGGCCATATCAGCTGGCCTTCCCTCATATTCAATACGGCTGGCATTTATCTCAAAGGGTACATAACTGCCATCTTTGGCAATTATCTCTATTTCATAGTTGTTTCTTACTTCTTCTCCGGAGATTCTCCTCTGGTAGTTATCAATCACTATCGACTTGTATTCGGGTGAAACAAAGTCGATAAATGGTTTATCGCTTACCTCGTTCAGTAGGAAGGCGGCTATTTCTAGCATTTTCTTATTGACGAATTTTAATAGGCCGTCTTGAATTATAATGATGCCGTCATTACTTTGTTCAACAAGGGTTGAATATTTCTGTTCAGTTTTCTTACGTTCGGCGATTTCCTCAGTAAGTTCTTTTGTCTTGGTTTTAATTTGCGACCTAAGAATGTAAGCTCCTCCAACAAGTAGAAGTAGCAGACCTCCAAGACCTATCAATACCCACTTTACCCATTCGGGGACTACAGATTTCTCGGTAGGTGTCACTCCAAGCCATTTTTCTAGTGATTGATAATAAATGGAGTCTTCATTTGTCCTTAATTCATTTACATGGTAATCAATTCTTTCTATAAGATAGGGGGATATGCTAGAGCCTTTTGAAAAAGCAAAGTAAAGACGAGAAGGTTGGAAGATTATGGGAGTCTGCACAATATTGTAACTTGCTTTATTTTGATTATAGAAATCTCTATTAGTGACCCCTGCGTCGGCCTCTCCGCTGTCAACTAATTCAAAAACCCTGGTATAGCTGTCTACTCCTATAAAGGTGCAATCGATGTTGAATGAAGTCACGAGTTGTTCTATACCATCTGGCCCCTCATAATTAATACTTCCTTCTAGAACAGCTATAGTTTTCCCTTCGAGGTTAATAACGGATTGTATGTTAGATCCTTCTCTGGCATATACCCTTGACCAGCTCAAATATACGGTCTCATTTGAGAAATCAAATAGATTGCTACGTTCCTGTGAATAGGCAACATCCGGCATTATATCTATTTCATTCTTCTCAAGCCTCTCAAGACACTGGGCCCAGGTGCCGTGAATATACTCTATTTCCCAGCCCTCCTCCGAAGCGATATATTCTATT